>PAWC01000012.1 GCA_002713385.1 Fidelibacterota bacterium | reverse complement strand
ATTGTTAGAGCATTTTTCATCCCACATGGACGTGAATGCTATTGTCTACTGCGGTACTGACAATGATGAAATAACTTTGGTGCAGCAAAACGCAGCATTAAATGTCAAGCGTCCAGTTGTTTATACTGACCAGGACTGGATGGACAACACCGTTCAGGATCCTTACCGTATTTTGAACACATTGGAGACCAAAATAATCTGGCATCCTGTGGGGGTATAACCATCAATAAAACTGTCGAGTATATTCAATCAAGATCGCAGAGAATAAAGCCAAAAATCGGAATTATTTTGGGTTCCGGGCTGGGTTCTTTTGTGGATGCTTTAGAAGATGCAATTCCTTTTTCATATGATGATCTGGATGACTTTCATGCAGCGGGCGTAGCCGGGCATAATGGCACTCTTTACCTGGGTAGAGTAAAAGGTACAGATGTTGCCGTGTTGCAGGGCCGTGTCCATTATTATGAATCAGGGCAAGCAGATGCTATGAAAGTCCCTGTTCGAACGCTGGCAGGGTTGGGGTGTGAACAATTAATCCTGACCAATGCGGCCGGGAGCTTAAAAGAAGAAGCAACACCGGGAAGTGTCATGCTCATAAATGATCATATTAATTTTACCGGTGTATCACCGCTATTTGGAGAAAAAGAAACATCCCGTTTTGTGGATATGGTGGATGTCTATGATCCGGTTATGCGCGCAAAATTCCATCAAATTGCAGATGATAATAACATTAAACTCCATGAAGGTGTATATATCTGGTTTTGCGGGCCCAGTTTTGAAACGCCAGCGGAAATACGAGCCGCAAAATCATTAGGAGCTGACGCAGTGGGCATGTCCACAGTGCCAGAAGTAATATTAGCCCGGCATGCTGGAATGAAAGTAGCCGCCCTTTCTGTCATCACGAATATGGCAGCTGGTATGAGCGATGAAGAATTGAGCCATGAACAAACAATGGCCAATGCAGATATTGGTATTCAAGATCTGCAGAAATTATTGATCAGTTATTTGAATATAGTCTCCAGTTAATCTGATATAAAGATCAAACCTTAAATAATTATTAAATGCCTGAAACAACCATTCAAAAAGGTCAAGAAATTGAATTGACCATCGATTCCCTTGCCTATGGTGGTCGGGGTGTATCCAAAGTGGATGGCTATGTCATATTTGTCAAAAATTCCATTCCCGGTCAAAAGGTTAAGGCTCTCATCTATCGCAAGAAAAAGGGATATGCAGAAGCACGCCCCTTGGAAGTATTGGAAGAGTCTCCTCATATTGTAAGTGCTCCATGCGAACATTTTGCCTATTGCGGCGGTTGTACCTTTCAACAGTTGGATTATGCAGAACAGGTGCACCAGAAAAAACAGCATGTTGAAGATCTATTCAGGCGCCAGGCGGGAATTGCGGATTTTACCATTGATGAAGTGATCCCAGCTGAAAAACAATTCAACTACAGAAATAAAATGGAGTTTTCTTTTTCCAACCGCCGCTGGACATTACCTGATGAAGGTGATGAAACAGAAAGAAGTTTTGCTTTAGGTCTTCACGTTCCCCGCCGCTATGATAAAATATTGGATATCAACAGCTGCCACATCCAGCCGGAATTGGGGAATGAAATATTAAATACAGTAAAAACCAAAGCCCGGGAATTAAAGCTCAAGCCTTACGATGTAAAAACACATATTGGTTTTTTGCGGCATCTTGTATTGCGTTTTGGACATAATACCGGTGATGTCATGGTAAACTTTGTCACCAGTTATGAGAATCCGGAACTGATCAAGCCGCTGGCAGATCATATTCATGCACAATTCCCGCAAGTGACTTCTATAATTAATAATATAAACACGAAAAAAGCGGATATTGCTTTTGGGGAATATGAAACACTCCTTTATGGTGAACCAACAATCACTGAAAAAATGGGTGATCTTACATTTGAAATTTCCGCCAATTCCTTTTTTCAGACCAATACCAAACAAGGCGCAAATATTTACCAGGCAGTTTTGGAAGGTGCCAAACTCACAGGAAAAGAAAATGTGTACGATCTTTATTGCGGGACAGGTTCCATTTCACTTTTTCTCGCAAAAAATGCAAAAGAAGTCCACGGCTTTGAGCTCATTACGTCAGCTGTAGAAGATGCCACACGAAATGCCATGACCAATCTGATCACCAATGTGCGCTTTCATAAAGCGAACCTGGATTTCTTTTTTAAAAAAGGAAAAAGTCATAAAGACCTTTCTGTTCCTGACGTAATTGTTATTGATCCACCCAGGGCCGGTATGCACAAAGATATGGTTAATGCTTTACCAAGATTTGATGCAAAAAGACTAGTGTATGTATCCTGCAACCCTACCACTCAATCCAGAGACGTGGCCCTGTTGATAGAAAATGGATATGGTCTGAAAAAGTTGACCATGGTGGATATGTTTCCTCATACACCGCATATTGAGACTGTAGGAATTCTTGAAAAGAACTAATTCTTGACTTATTTATTTCTCGTAACGGACTTAAATTTTTTGTTATGCGTCACTGGTTTCGCTTACTAATTCGCAACAGTTTCTTCCAGGTCGGCTTGGGTATTTTTTTGGTCATGATCCTGGGCGGACTGGTTTTGCGTATGCTAGAGATAGGTAAGATTACCGAAGGAGAAGCTCCTTTCTGGTGGGCTATCGTTACAATGACGACGGTAGGCTATGGTGATTTTGCACCTAAGACGCCCGAAGGTCGAATGTTTGCTGTATTGGTTATGTTTGCGGGAATTTCGTTAACAGCCATGTTTACAGCGATCATATCATCCATTTTTGTAGCCAAACGAATCCGGGAGGAAAAAGGCTTGGAAAAAGTAAACATAAAAAATCACATTATCCTCTGTGGGTGGAACAGAAACGCTGATAAAATTATCGATTCCATCCAGTATTTAGCAGAAAGAGGTCGTAAAGATATTGTTCTTATAAATGATTTAGACGAAGAAGAAATCGCACGTCTGAAAACTCGTTATCGGAAAATACGTTTGCACTTTGTTGCAGGCGATTATACCAGTGAACAGGTATTGGTGAAAGCTAATCTGGAGGTGGCAGAAACAGTTATTATCATCCCCAGTGATATAAGTGACAGCATTCACAATCCAGATGACAAAACCATACTGGCTGCACTAACCATCAAGGGATTAGAACCCAATATTCGTTTAATTGCATATCTCCATAACCGAGAAAATTTGACGCATATTAAAAGGGCTAATGCAAATGAAGTGGTTATCAGTGATGATTTTGGTGCATATATGCTTGCGTCTCATGTCATGGATCCGGGTATTCCTCAAGCTGTGAATAGATTACTGGATAATGTTTCTAAAAACCGCTTCAAGAGGGTTGATATTCCAAGTGAATTTATCGGTAAACCCTTTGATAATCTTTTTAACCATTTTAGAAAGAAAAATAATTCAATTCTTGTAGGTGTTTTTTCTGAAGAAGAAAACCTGGGTATTGGGGAAGTTCTTTCAGCTGATACATCAGCCTTAGATGCCTTCATTGAACGCAAATTGAAAGAAGGGGGAATTTCTCTAATGGAGGCAAGTAAAATATCACTTGAGATTAATCCTGGTTCAAACTATAGAATAAAAGATGGTAATCGTGCCATCATTATTCCGTGAGGCGCATATGGATGTAAACGTACTAAAGGGTTTTACCATTTTCAGGGGTTTGGAAGAATCGCAAATAAAACCATTTGCTGAAAAGATATCAATAGTTGATGTACCCGCTAAAGATAATTTTATCGTAGAAGGGGATGTAGGTGATTCCATTTTTCTTCTTCTTGAAGGAGAAGTAGAAATAAACCAGGCATTGACTCTTTCCATGAATAAAGGAGAAATGGATAACCGGGAAAAAGCAATCATAAAACTCACCAGTGAAATCAAGCCCCTATTTGGTGAAATGTCACTTTTCAATGACGGCGACCACCGCACAGCAAATGTGAAGGCTTTGTCGGCTTGCAAACTGGCCAAAATCATGAAAGAAGAATTGTTTGAATTATGCGATGCCCATCCGGAAACAGGATATAAAGTCATGCAAAACCTCTGCCGGATTCTCTGCGGCAACCTTGTAAAGGCCAATCAGAATGTTTTAAAACTGACTACAGCCTTTAGTTTAATTTTAGAACGATAGCTTAATAAAAATGTAAATGACGGTACAGCTGGAAAAAGTTTATACCCCTTCCGCAATCGAAGATAAATGGTATCAACATTGGCTGGATAACGGTTATTTCCACGCAGAAGTAAATCCCGATAAAGAACCCTATACAATAGTCATCCCGCCACCCAATGTAACGGGCATGCTCACCATGGGCCATGTACTGAATAATACCATTCAGGACATCCTGATCCGAAAGGCCCGCATGGCAGGCAAAGAAGCCTGTTGGATTCCCGGCACGGACCACGCTTCCATTGCCACTGAAGGGCAAGTAGTTAAAATGCTTAAAGAACAGGGCATTGATAAGAACAGCCTCACCCGTGAAGAATTTTTGGAGCACGCTTGGGAGTGGAAAGAAAAATACGGTGGTATTATAATCCAGCAATTAAAAAAACTGGGCTGCTCCTGTGATTGGGAACGGGAACGGTTTACCATGGATGAAGGTTATTCCAAAGCTGTTCTGTCCGCATTTGTAAAATTGTATGAAAAAGGATTGATCTATAAAGGCCACCGTCTCGTGAACTGGTGCCCGGTGTCCAAATCAGCTATCAGTGATGAGGAAGTCATTCACCAGGAAGTCAACGGCCACCTCTGGTATTTTAAATATCCGGTAAAAGATAATGATGAATTCTTGGTTGTCGCCACCACACGCCCGGAAACGATGCTGGGAGATACGGCCGTTGCCGTTCATCCAAAAGATGAACGATTCACCCATTTGGTTGGAAAAACCGTTACCCTACCATTGGTTGGCAGGGAAATACCTATCATTGCTGATGATTATGTGGATCCGGAATTTGGCACCGGCTGCGTAAAAGTGACACCTGCCCATGATCAAAATGACTTTGCCATGGGCGAACGCCACAACCTTGAATTCATCAATATCATGAATGATGATGCATCTTTAAATGAAAATACCCCTAAAGCATACCAGAATCTTTCAAGGGAAGATGCTAGAAAAGCTGTGTTGAAGGATCTTGAAAAACAGGGTTTTCTGGAGAAAACTGAAGACTATGTGAATAAAGTAGGCTATTCTGAACGCGGTCAAGTGCCCATCGAATTCTATATGTCTGAACAATGGTTCATGAAGATGAGCGATCTGGCCAAACCGGCCCTGCAGTCAGTGTCTGACGGCAAAATTAAATTCCATCCAGAACATTGGATCAAGACCTATAAACACTGGATGGAAAATATCAAAGATTGGTGTATCAGCCGTCAGCTCTGGTGGGGACACCAGATACCAGTTTGGTATCATAGGGAAGACCCGAAAAGATTGCATGTGTCTGTTAAAGGACCGGATGATTCTGATAACTGGGTGCAAGATGAAGATGTGCTGGATACATGGGCAAGTTCATGGCTTTGGCCTATAGCTGTCCACAACTGGCCGGATGAAAGCGATGATCTGAAATATTTCTATCCAACAGATGTGTTGGTAACTGGTCCGGATATCATATTTTTCTGGGTTGCGCGGATGATAATGACCGGCTATGAATTCAGAAGTGATCTGCCTTTTAAGGACGTGTATTTCACATCCATCATCCGAGATAATAAAGGGCGGAAATTCAGCAAATCATTGGGTAATTCACCCGATCCGTTCGAATTATTTGAGGAATATGGAACAGACGCTGTACGGTTTGGAACCATGCTCATGGCGCCCCAGGGGTTGGATGTCCTCTTTTCATCCACGCACTTGGAAGTTGGCCGGAATTTCATGAACAAGCTCTGGAACGCATCACGATTTGTACTCATGAACCTAGAAGATGGCAACATTCCGGAAATTGATCTGGATAAGGAAGAACTGGATATTCCGGAACGCTGGATCTTGAGCAGGTTGCAAAAGTCGATTAAAGCGTATAATCAACAACTGAACAGCTTTCATTTTAATGAAGCGGCTAAAGTGCTCTATGATTTTACGTGGAATGATTTTTGTGACTGGTATATTGAAATAGCCAAAACACGATTTTATGGCCATGATGCCTCTGCGGCTGATGTTTCACGGGCCACTGCTATTCAAGTGCTGCGGAAAATATTCGCTGTTCTTCATCCTTTCGCACCCTTTATTTCTGAAGAATTGTGGGCCCATGTGAAAAGAGCAGATGATCCAGATCTCATTGTTGGACAATGGCCACAAGCTAATGATAATAAAATTGATGATACTGCTGAAAAGGAAATGGAACTGTTGCAGAAAATTGTAACAGGCATCCGCACCGTTCGCAGCCGCATGAATGTACCGCCGGGCAGTCAATCTGAATTGATTGCTAAATGTGATAGTAACATGGTGGTATTTCTTCAAAAACACCATACGATTATTTCAGCACTTACGCAAACATCATCGGTTACTGCTGGTCCAGACCAGACGAAACCGGAACAATCAGCAACGGTGGTGATCGGTAAGAATGAACTGTATATTCCACTGGGTGATTTGATTGATTTAAACGTGGAAAAAGTGCGGTTGCAAAAACGTGCTGACGAAATAAACGGGCACTTGATGGAAATTTCTAAAAAACTGTCCAATGGACAATTTATCAGCCGGGCCCCGAAAAGCGTGGTGATCCGCGAAAAAGAAAAACAGGAAGAAATGTCAGCGGAACTTGAAAAAGTGAACGCTAATCTGGAGATACTGCAATGAAAAAATGGATTATAATGCTACCCTTATTGCTCTTGGGTCAAAGTATGACAGTTTATAAAGATAACATCGCGCTGGTGAAAACACCCATTTACTGGTCAGTGCAGTCGGGGCTATCTGAAATTACCTATGACCAACTTCCCGGCGGACTTTTTCCTGAATCACCTTTTCTGTCGCTCCAGGATGCCACTATTCACTACCAGCGTTATAATAATAATGTCTTCAACGGCGATAAATATTTCAGCGATAAACTGGGACAGTTTGTCTATATTAAAATACATAATGAAAAAATCCACGAAGGAACACTTATCGAAGCGAAGGGGAATAATATTTCACTTCGGACTCGTAAAGACATTTTGACGATCGCCCGTTCTAAAGTTGATTATATGTATACCCGGGATCAGGTTACTGTTCCTCAATTACGTCCGGAACTGGCTTGGGATATTGACAGCCCCATGACCGGTACGATATCAGGTGAACTGGTTTATTTATCGGGTGGCTTTGACTGGAATGCCGTGTACCGTTTTGTGATGAATGGCAATCGGGCAGAACTAATTTCTGAAGCAGTCGTCAGCAATAGCAGTAATATAGATTACAGCAATTATTCATTGAAACTGGTAGAGGGCAATCTGCAGAAAAAAGGAGGTCGGTCGGTTCCAGTCTATCGGGCTGAAGCCAGAATGTCTGCTATGACCGCTACTCCTGTAGCTGCTGAAGAACAGCTTGGTGATTTTTATATTTATTCTCTTCCGGAACGCATTGACTTAAACCGTAGCCAGAGTGTTACCGTACGCTTGTATGAACCCAGAAATGTTGGTTATACCAAAACGTATGTGTTTGAAAATACCGAGCAGAGCAAAAAAGAAGAACCCCTTAAGATCGAGATCAAACTAGCCAACACTGTAGATAACAATTTAGATATTCCATTGCCCCGGGGGAAAATCAGTCTTTATTTAAAATCGTCTGATGGGTCCCTTGAATTCGCCGGCGAGGATGAATTGAAACAAGTTCCTCGTGGAGAAAAAACCACCATTTCTGCTGGCCGGGCCTTTGATGTGCTTGGCAAGCGTACTGTTCTCCATTATGATCGCCAGCGGAAAAGTGAAGAAGCATCCATAGAAATCGTTGTGAAAAATAAACGTGATGAAAAAGTAGAGATTCGTCTCGTAGAGCAAATCCATGGTGATTGGGTCATTCGAAATGCTTCAGAGGATTATATAAAGAAAGATGCCTCAACAATTCACTTCCCCCTAACGCTGGACGCCGGTGATTCTAAAACAGTGACCTATACCTATCGCAAGGAATGGAAATAATACCTTGTGTCAGCCCAAACTGATTTAAATACCCCTATAAAATATATTAAAGGTGTCGGTCCTAAAAGGGCTACAGCTCTGGCCACTGCCGGCATTGATACGGTCAATGATCTGCTGCATTATTATCCCCGCCGCTATCTCGACCGTACAACGGTAAAATCAATCCGCGATGTAAAAAAAGGCGATCAGGCGACTATGGTCGGAACGGTGGAAGTCTGCGGTGAACGCCAGGCCCGGAAGCGAAAATTATTCCAGGCTGTTTTGTCAGATGGTACTGGAATGATCACACTTGTGTGGTTTAATGGTGTAAAATATATCAAAAATGCTATACAAAAAGGAGATCGCCTGGCTATTCACGGCAAGATTGAATTTTATAATGGCTTTCAGATCGTTCATCCGGATTTTGATAAACTGGATTCCGATGCAGATCCGATAAACACGGGCACCATCATTCCATTGTATCCACTATCTGCAGAATTGAAAAAAGTTCGCATAGACCACCGCAGTTTTCGGCGGATTATCAAGGATATTGAAAATGTTTTTTTAATCATAAAAGACCATTTGGAAGAAAGTATTATAAACGAAGAAAAATTGATACCTTTGCAAACTGCTCTGCAGCATATCCATTTTCCTGAATCTAGAGAAAACCTGTATGCTGCCATCGATAGATTAAAATTTGATGAACATTTTTACCTGCAGTTGTTAATGGCACTGCGAAAAAATTCATACGAAAAAGTTGGGACAAACGCGCTCACTAAATCCGGACCGCAAGTAGAGCAGATCGAGGGCGGATTGGGCTTTAAACTCACTAGCGCACAACAAAAAGTAATCCAGGAAATTCGAGAAGACATTGCCCTTCCAAAAGCGATGAATCGATTACTGCAAGGAGACGTTGGTTCAGGGAAAACCATCGTAGCCATTATAGTTGCAGCTACTGCCGTTGCAAATGGAGTTCAAGTTGCAGTCATGGCGCCAACGGAAATTTTGGCACACCAGCATTATGAATCATTCAAAAAACAATTAAATAAAGTTCACATCAGCTGTGCATTATTGGTGGGGAAGCAAAAAGCGGCGGAGCGGAAACAAATATTAACTGCAATTAATGGTGGCAAGATCGACGTTGTTGTAGGCACTCACGCTTTGATCCAGAAAGATGTGGAATTTAAAAATCTAGGCTTTGTAGTGGTGGATGAGCAACACCGCTTTGGTGTGGTTCAGCGCGGGAATTTGCTGATAAAAGGGTTACATCCGCATTTGTTAGCCATGACAGCTACACCTATTCCTCGGACGATGGCCATAACGTATCACGGTGATATGGATTTATCTATTATTGACGAAATGCCAAAGAATAGGAAACCTGTAATTACAAAAATAGTCAAAGAAGATCGTCTCCAGAATGTATATAAATTTATTCGTGAAGAAGTGGAAGCTGGACGACAATGCATGGTAGTATATCCTCTTGTGGAAGAAACTGAAAAATCAGACCTTGCTGCCGCATCTGAAGGGTATGAATTATTACAGAATATATTTAAGGGTATAAATATCGGTCTTATCCATGGACGATTGAAAAAGGATGAAAAAGATGCTATCATGGAATCTTACGCCAATAATGAGCTTAATATTTTGGTGTCCACTACTGTAATTGAAGTGGGTATCGATATTCCAAATGCATCAGTTATGCTGATTGAACATGCTGAGCGATTTGGTCTGACGCAGTTGCATCAGCTCCGAGGTCGTGTGGGTCGGGGCAGCGCCAAGAGTTACTGCATTTTAGTGGAGCGCAATATTAGGGATGCGTCCAGAAAACGATTGGCGATCATGGAAAAAACTAATGATGGTTTTGTTATTGCTGATGAGGATCTGAAAATGCGCGGACCGGGAAAATTCTTCAGCACGGAGCAGAGCGGATTTTTTAAGCATAAAATTGCAGATATGGTCACTGACGGACCGATCATAAGACAAGCCCGAAAAATAGCACAGAACATTGCTAAAGCAGATGCAACACTAGATGACCATCCACTTTTGAAAGAACGGCTGCTGAAGGAATATGCTCAATATATGGAAACGGTAACGATTAGTTAATGAAAGACCAAACCCATTATCCACTTTGCAAGAGTGAACTGAAAAAAGTTTACACCCCCAAGGATTATTTAGTGAATGGGGAAATCTTCGATATTGTTGAATGTTCATCCTGCCGCTTGCGCCTGACCAGCCCATTTCCTGACAAGGACAAAATTGGTAGTTATTATGAATCTGATTAATACATTTCTCATGCCGATGAAGCAAAAGGACTTTTTAATTTATAATATGGTCCGTTCTTAAATGTTGGGTAGAAAAAGCAACTTAGTTGAAAAATCAGCTGGGAAAAAGCAGGGTAGTATTCTTGATTACCGGAATACACAGAATGCCATTTGATGCATTTTATGTTTCTATCTTGAGTTCTTTGCATGGTAATAAATCTATATTTACAGGAATGTGGCATGGATTTATATCTTGGATGGTCGCTTTGGTAAATAAGGAGCAGTGTAGCTCACTTATCTATATAATAAAGTAGAATCAATCGTTCATCTTTAGAGACAATAAGTATAAATTCGCTGGCTTTTTCAGTTTGAAACATCAACAGTTTTATTGCGTTAGGTAATAAATATTATGGCATTGGAAAATAAATTAACCGAAGAACAGCTATTTGACCAGCTTATTTCCTCGCTGGTGCATAGCGCCTGGGTGTCTCTTGGTAAGATTAAGAATCCCATGAATGATGTAATGGAAAGAAACTTGGATCAGGCATCCATTCAGATCGATATGCTGGATATGCTGCATAAACGCATGAGCGGCAATCTTTCTGAAAATGAAGAAGAATATTTGGGGCACCTAGTCCGGGAATTAAAAATGAATTTTGTTGAAGAAAAGAATAAACCAGCAGAAGAATCCGTCGCAACGAATTCTGATGAGAAAGATGAAAGTATAAATGAAGTAAAAACAGGAGAAGCGTTACCTGGTAAGGGAAAGAAATCCAAACCTGTTGAGAATGAAGCAAAAGAAAATAGTAATAATGAAGATGAAAAAAGCGAGGAAAAAGAGTGATATCCAGTGACAATATTTTTTTAAATAGATTGCTGGCAGCTGTAACCCTGGTCATATCCTTCATTGTTTACTTAAGTACAATGGCGACCACAGTGTCCTATTGGGACTGCGGTGAATTCATTGCTACCTCATACATTTTAGGTGTTCCCCATCCGCCGGGAAGCCCCCTGTATCTTATTCTGGGCCGTATTTTTTCCATGCTGCCGCTGAGTACGGACATTGCTTACCGCGTAAACCTCATGTCGCCAATTACCAGTGCACTGGCGGTGATGCTGCTCTATCTCATTATTGTAAAAGTGATCGCTCATTACCGCGGTGAAATACGCTCACGCCAGGATGCTATTATTGTCTTTGGCGCTGCTCTTGTCGGCGCCTTGACATTTGCCTTTACCGATAGTCACTGGTTCAACGCCGTGGAAGCGGAAGTCTATGCCATCAGTACATTTTTTGCTGCTATTGTGGTCTGGCTTATTCTCCATTGGTCAGACAGGGCCGATGAACCGGGTAGCGAACGCTATATCCTCATTATTGCTTACATGTTCGGATTGGCCATCGGTGTTCACATTCTGAATCTTTTAACGCTGCCGTTCATTGCTCTCATCATTTATTTTCGTAAAATGGAATTTGAGTGGAAAACATTTTTTATTACCACCGCCATCACATTTGTCATATTCCTGATTATTCATAACGGCATTATTAAAGGATTGCCAAATCTGGCCGGATCAGCTCTGGGCTTGAATGGCGTGATTATCCTTGTGTTATTGGTTGTTGGTGTTGCGATCTGGTCTGTTCTAAAGAAACATCAACTTTTATCGTTGGCGCTGTCATCAACAGTTCTCATACTCGTTGGTTATTCCAGTTATGCGTTGATCTTTATCCGGTCTGGGCAGGATCCGGCGATTGATGAAAATAATCCGGAAAATATTACCGCTGCTATTTCATACCTAGAGCGTGAGCAATACGGTGTAATTGGCCAATTCCCAAGGCGCTATAAAGAATTACCTGCAAAACATGAAATAGTCGGCCGACCAGCGGCCGGAAGAAATAAATATTCTTCCAGCCAAAACAGGAAATACATGTTTTATAATTCTGGAAAACAATGGGATTTCTTCTGGAATTACCAGATCAGAAAAATGTACAACCGTTATTTCCTCTGGCAGTTTGCGGGACGTGGCCCATCCGCAGATGATTATACAACAGCTATGGGTGCCAATAATCGGGAAGATGGTGTTCACTGGCTGCAGTTTGGATTACCGCTGGCTTTTATTTTGGGAATTATTGGTTTTATACATCACTTCCGTAAAGATTGGAATATTTTCTTTACGGTTTTTACGCTCTTTTTTGTCACCGGTTGGTTACTGATCGTTTACTTGAATCAGGATAATCCACAACCCCGCGAAAGGGATTATTCATATGTGGGCAGTTTCATGGCCTTTGCCATCTGGATTGGAGTTGGCTCTGCGGCAATGAGTGAATGGATATCGCAATTTGTGAAAAAATCTGTGCTATCCCGGTATACCATCATTGCCACTCTTGTGATACAATTGATTTTCATTCCCGGAGTTATGCTCAAAGCCAATTATAGAGAACATGACCGCTCGGGGAATTATGTTGCCTGGGATTACAGTTATAACCTGCTGCAGTCCTGTGAACCCAACGGTATTCTATTTACCAACGGTGATAATGATACCTTTCCACTATGGTATTTGCAGGAAGTAGAAGGAATTCGTAAAGATGTAAACGTAGCGAACCTGAGTTTGCTGAATACACCCTGGTACATCAAACAGCTTCGAGATTCACGTCCTACAGAAACAGAATTTAATGAACTCATCAAAGAGCGTGAAGGAAATGAAATTATTGGCAGGCGTTTTATTAAAATCGCTGATGATGATATTCGCAATATTACCTCCGGATTAACTCGCTGGAAAACGCGGGAAGTTACGTTTCCGGTAAATAGTGATCAGCAGATCACGTGGAACGTCAAACCCACATTTGCCAAACAGGCTCTGAAAGTGCAGGACATGATGATTATGCAGATCATCAATGACACTAAATGGACTTCACCTATTTATTTTGCTGTAACTGTTTCACCGGGGAATCGTATTGGTTTGGAAGAATATTTGGAAATGGAAGGACTTGCCTATCGATTGCGTCCTTACAAAACCAAGGGGATTAATGCCGAGCGTATGGAATATCACTTAATGACGGAATTGGGTCAGGAAACATGGAAAAAAGATATTGTAGGCCCTGATTGGGAAGAAAAGGAAGGAACGCTCTGGTTCCGTAGCCCCCATGATAAGTATCTTTTCCGTAACCTTGGGAATAAGGACGTATTTTATAATAATCAAGTCATCCGCCTGCTGCAAAACTACCGAAGCGCTTATATGCAGCTAGCCGTTCATCATTTCATGGATTTTCAGAAACTACAGGCTGTGAACAACAATGAAGCGGCTGATATAAAACGGGCCAAAGTTGAAGAAGTTTTAGATAAAATGTCTGAGAATTTACCTGAAAATCCAATCCGCATGGATAACAGAGATCTACATTATCAAGTAGGCAGACTTTATTATGGTGTGGGAAATAATCAAAAATTTAAAGAAGTATTGGACGAACTTGTCGCCCGTCAAGATAATACAGTTCGCCATCGTGTCGAATATGCTCAATCTTATTTGGAATTGGAAAACTATGACACTAGCTTATCTATTTTAAAAGAGCTTTATAGTGGATACAATTCTATAGAAGCAAAGATATTATCTGACGGCAGGGAACAGAAAAAAGTGGATAAAAAAGTATGGAACCAGTACCGAAATAATTATCCGGATATTGTAAGTCATTTAATCATTAATTACCGCAAGCTTGAAATGGTTGATGAAGCCAGAGATTTATTGACGACCTGGCTGGAACGCAACCCCAAAGATAAAGAAGCTCAAAAACTATTAAAAGAAATGGAGGAAAGAGGTTAGCCCTTTAACGTTAGTAGTTAGACATTTCGTCTAATTGCATCCGTCTAACCTTTTTACTACAATGTCTTCTAATCAGCCCTTTATTTCAATCATTATTCCCCACTGGAATGGGATCGATATCCTTTCCGAATGCCTGGATTCCTTAAAGCATTCCACCTATGAGGATAAAGAGATCATTGTGGTGGATAATGCCTCTACAGATGGCAGTCAAGCTTGGATCAAGGAAAACCACCCGGAAATAACATTGATAGAAAATGACGATAATTACGGCTATGCTGGCGGGTGTAACCGCGGTGTTTCGTCTGCAAAGGGTGATTGGTTATTATTTCTGAATAATGATACAATCCAAGAGTCGGACTGGCTGGAACATTTGGCAAATTCTGTTTCAGAACAAGATGATATAGCGGCAGCCCAACCCAAAATCTGCAATTATTACAAGCGAAAATTATTTGATTATGCCGGAGGGGCTGGCGGTCACATAGACTTATTTTGCTATCCTTTTGCAAAAGGCAGAATCTTCCTGGAACAGGAGGAAGACAATGGTCAATATGACTCTGCTGAAGATATCTTCTGGGCATCCGGCACTGCGCTCATGGTCCGAAAAGAGGCCTTCGAGCAAGCCGGTGGTTTTGATGAAATATTCTTCGCTCACCAAGAGGAAATTGACCTTTGCTGGCGCCTGCAGCTCATGGGAAAGCGTATCGTTTTTGAGCCGCATGCAGTGGTCTATCATAAAAATGCGGTGTCCCTGCCTATGCATTCATTCCAAAAGTATTACCTGAACCACCGTAATTCATTCTTCATGCTATTGACGAATTATAATCTGCCGCTGACCCTATATTTTTTACCTGTACGACTGGCGCTGGAATTTGTAGCTATTGCCTATGCTCTTTTTAAATGGGATTTACGGCATTTCGGTGCTGTATGTAAATCATTATTCTGGCTGTTGACCCATCCCCTGGTAATACTAAAGAAAAGACGGTCAGTCCGGAGAGTCCGTATAAAGTATGACAAAGAAGTTTTGAACCAATTTTACCGCGGCAGTATTGTTTTCGCCCACTACATACGCGGTATTAAGAAATACAGTGATCTTTAATCCAGCGCTTTTTTATAGATCTCCAGATTATCTGGATCAAGCTCCATCATGTCCCGGAGCATATTCTTCTGACCCAATAACTGTAGAACATTTGTCAGTTCATTGATGTGTGCTTTAAGAAACAGCATTGTATAATGTTCACGGGCGGAACGGTCATACACTTCATCTAGGCCTTTAATCATATTCTTAAATTCAAGAACGGCTTCATCTATATCGCCGTCTTGGAAAAGTTCCATGGCATAATAATACGAAAATTTGGTTTTTCGTAAACCAAAGTTCGTACTGACATCATCGACAAGTTTGGCTCTGTCTGACCAGCCGCGGGAATATTCACTGGCCGTGCCTCGCAGGGCGATTTCACGGCTCATTTCGAACATGCGCGTTCCGCCCATGGGTTCATATGTGTCAATTTCTCCTGCCAAAATAAGATTTACATAAAAAGCCAGAAAACTTGAAAGGGGATCAAACTGTACAAGATCAAAATATAATGTACCACCATGGCCATAAGGGAATTGCAAAGATTTATCAAAGTAACGTTGATCTGTGCCATTGGAAAAAAGCACTTGTGCAAGGAATGCTTCCTGTGCACCTTTTTGAACCGCTCCTTCAAAAATAAATTGAATATGGAGTGGAATCACTAGATCACTATAATCTTCATCCCAGCGTGTTGTTTTTATATAACGGACAATATCCTGTTTGAGAAGCAAGATATTCTGCTGTTCATGGACTTTCAGCAGACTATTGTCAAAAACAACCTTCACTTCCCCAAATTGCCCGTAGGTGAAACAGGATAAAAGGAGTGTTATTAATATCTGTCTAATACCCATGGTGTGTGAAAATAGATGAAGTTTTTCTCTCGAGCAAATGATATTATGATGTAGTGTATGATTTAGAACAACTTCCGTAAATTCTAAGTTATTATGTCTAATATACACCATTTAATAGCGGAAGACACTGTTGGTTCCAAGGTCATGCGGTTGGCAGGAAAACTAGGCGTCGAGCGCGGTCATGATGTCTATGTTGTGGGCGGCTATGTCCGGGATCTTTTTCTTAGACGGCCATTGAAAGAGATCGACTTTATGGTTATGTGTGATGGCGTGGAGTTTGCCGAAGCACTGGCTAAAAAATTAAAGGTAAAGAAAATTGTCCCGTTCCCAAAATTTTCCACTGCCAAAATTCCATACAAAGCAATTCCCCTTGAAGTTGCCGCGGCACGGTCTGAATCCTATGAAAAAGGATCGCGCAAACCCAAAAAAGTTGTCTATACGGATCTGCAGGGAGATTTACTGCGCCGTGATTTTACGGTAAATGCACTGGCAGTGGATCTTCATCCTGATCGATTTGGAGAGTTGAACGATCCTTACGGAGGAATTTCAGAATTAAAAGCTAAACTGTTAAAAACACCTCTGAATCCGGATGAAACATTCAGTGAAGATCCATTGCGCATGATACGCGCTGCGTATTTTGCTGCTGCCTTGGATTTTACCATCGATGAGCAGTGTTTCAAGGCAATTCATGAACAGGCACAGCGCATCAGCATTGTATCCCAAGAACGCGTTACAGCGGAACTTATAAAAATCCTTTCAACAAACAAGCCTTCCATTGGATTAATAATTTTGCAAAAAACAGGCTTAATGAAATATGTATTTCCAGAGATTGATGATATGTACGGATTAGAACAAACCAAGGAATGGCACCATAAAGATATTTTCTACCATACCATGCAGGTAGTTGATAATGCCGCCCAGCTTTCAGATAAGATGAAATTGCGTTTCGCGGCCCTGGTCCATGATATTGCCAAACCCAAAACGCGCAGAGTTGACAGCAAGAAGGGTTATACCTTTCACGGTCATGACGCTGTAGGCGAACGGGTCTTGAATAAAGTAGCGAAATATTTGAAACTGCCTAATGAATTACGGGATTATCTGAAAAAACTAACATTATTGCATTTAAGGCCCATCGCTATCGTCAATAGTGAAGTGACCGATTCTGCTATTCGCAGGGTCATAGTTGCCGCTGGGGATGAACTTGATGATCTTATGACCTTATGTAGGGCAGATATCACTACGCGCAACCCGAACCGGGTTAAAAAATATTTACAGAATTTTGAAATTGTGGAAGCCAAAATGTCTAACGTGGAAGAAAGAGATGCACTACGGGCATTTCAATCACCGGTGCGGGGCAAGGAAATCATGAAAACATTCGGCCTTTTTGAAGGAAAAGAAATAGGAAAAATCAAGCATGCCATCGAGGAAGCGATCTTAAATGGTGAGATAGAAAATGAATATGACTCAGCCAGGGAGTACATGCTCAAAATCAAAGATGAAATTTTGACTGATTAACACTGGAGGTCGTATATGAATAATCTTATTAATGTTTTTTTAGAACCGAGGGATGTATTTACTTCATTGAATGAACGGAATAATTGGAAAGATTCAATTTTGCCTATCATCATAACAGCAGTTGTCGGACTCGTAAGTATGGTAGCCTTGGGAGAATTACTGACAGAAGTACAGATCCAGCAAACTGAAAAGTACATCATGGGTAGTTCACAGATAGCGGATGATCAAAAAGAAGAAATATTAGCTGAAAGCTTGGAAAACATATCAGATCCATCAACTGGAATGGTAATGATCGGATATGCCACCAGCGCCTTATCTACGCCTGTGCGAATTTTACTCATGTCTTTGATGATTATGATTATTGGCAATTTCTTTTTTGGCGGAAAATCTTCATACGGAAATATTCTTGTTATGACATCTTTTACTTATATGATCACTATTTTAGAAGCGCTGGTTAAAATCCCACTTATGATTTCACAATGGCGAGTTAATATCCATACTGGATTGGGCTTATTGGGGATTGGGGAAGAGGGAAGTTTTCTATATAATTTTATGAGCGGCATGGATCTTTTTGCCTTCTGGCGAGTAATCGCTCTTGCCATTGGTATGAGTGTTTTATATCGCAGGGAGGTAAAACCATTTATGATTGCTTTAGGGATTTATTGGATAATGCAGACAACCTTTTTCTCATTTATTGGGTCACTATTTACCTAATTCATGAAAATAATATTATATTTTTACTGTTTCTTAATCTTTGTACGCCTTGATGCACAGATCTATTCTCTGGAAAAATGCATTGAAATTGCACTGCTAAATAAAGAGTCATTAAAATCTGCAGCCTTGGATGTGCAGTCTGCAGCAGCAGGAGCTAGAGGTTCTTTAAGTAATATTCTGCCCACGATTAGTTATGGTAATTCATGGAGTGAAACTCATTCACCAACAGGCAGTATTTTATCGGAGATTGAGTTGATGGATTCTACTTTTTTATTTTCATCTCCTTACGGTGGCGTGTCAAATACGTTTGGATCGTCATTTTCACTCAGACAACCCATCTATGATGGCGGTCAGTGGCTGAACCAGATCAGGTCAGCGAATAATTCGCTTATTATCACTCAACAACTTGCCCGTCAGCAAGAGATCAATGTAATACTGAATGTTCACCAGTCTTTCTACCAACGGTTGAAAGCTCAACAGCTGTTGGAAGTCGCCAAGAAGAACCTGAACCTAGCTCGCCAGCAGGTGAGTTTAGTGAAAACGCAATTTGAACTGGGAGCAGTAAAAAAAACGGACTTATTAAAAACACAGGTCCTGGAAGGAAGAGCACAATCAGATGTGCTGATCCAAGAAACAAATTGGCGCAATGCGAAGCTTGCTCTCCGCAACAGCTTGGGTCTGATGGGCAGCGATGTTTATTTTGAAATCACAGATTTGGGTCAGACTCTTCTTCCTGTACCGGAATTAGAACAGTCTGTTTCAGAAATGGTAGAGCATAACCCAACATTGTTTGTGCGCCGGTCGCAAATTTCTGAAGCAGAATTGAATCGTAAAATTTTATTTGGGACACGTTTACCCAATTTGAGTGCATCGCTGAGCTATGGAACAACTTCCGATGAATTTGACAGTATAACCCAATTAGACGATTGGTCTTCGAGTATATCATTATCATTATCTGTGCCTATTTTCACTGGGTATAGTTTATCCACAAAACAGCAGCAGGCAGAATTGAATGTCCGCAAGCAGCAGTATGATTATTTAACCCAGAAACATAATTTACAGGTACAGTTGGGGAATTTGATCAATGCTCTGGAAAATTACCAGGAGCTTATACCTATCAGCGAGCAGGTTCTAGCCTCCGCTGAAGAAGATTTGAATTTGGTCCAGGAACGGTACAGTCTTGGATCGGCAACCATTTTGGAAGTGTTGGATGCCCAGGTTTCTGTCAGCCAGGCCAGGAGTTCATTAGTCAGCACTAAATACGATGCCAGAACACAGGAAGTTCAACTGAGAGCATTATTGGGAACACTCGATCAAGATTACAGATAAGCAGGGGTAACTTTTGTCAATGAAAAAGAATAAGAAAAAAATATTAATTATCAGCGGAGTAGTGGCAATAGTTGTCATTATTATTGCTGCAAATGTTTTTCGTAAAGATGACAGTGCTATTAATGTGGAAATAGAAGAAGTCCAAAGAGGAACAGTCATCCACAAGGTCAATGCCAGCGGTAAAATACAGCCGGTAAGAGAAATTAAGATCAGCGCTACAACATCAGCATGGGTGACAAAAATAACCGTTAAAGAAGGCGATCGTGTACAAACAGGGCAATTGTTGATTACGCTGGATGAAAAACAGCATTTAGCAGCCACAGAACAGGCACAATCTTCGGTGAATTCTGCTGAAGCAAGTTTGAAACAGGTAGGCGCCCAGAAAAAACGTATGGAGTCACTCTACAAGCAGAAACTGATTTCTGAACAGGAACTGGAATCTATCACTGCACAACATGAATTGACCGTCAACCAATTACGGCAAGCCAATGCAGCGTTAAGTTCCCGGGAAGATGAATTATCAAAATTGAAAATGACTGCACCATCAAATGGAATTGTCACCAAGATAAATATTGAAGTGGGTGAAATGGCAGTTGGCAGTATGTTTCAAGCGGCAACTCTGATGACCATTGCTAACTTGGCCAAATTGGAAGTCGAAGTAGATGTGAATGAAAATGATGTTATATCAATTTCATTAGGGGATACGACAGAAATTGAAGTAGATGCTTTTCAAGATACAATGTTCTACGGTATCGTAAGTGAAATTGCTCATGTGGCGGAAACATCCAATTTTGGCACTCAGGAGCAAGTAACAAATTTTAAAGTTAAAGTACGTATGCTGTATGTTCATCCCAAGATCCGCCCTGGCATGAGTGCCAATACAAATATTATTACTGATATCCGGGTGGATGTGCTGACCATTCCTATACAAAGCCTGACAATACGGCCGGAAGGTTATGATAAAGAATTAGGTGAAAAGAATGAAGATGAATCTGATGAAGACAAAAAATACAGAAGCGGTAAAGAAAAGAAAGAAATGATTGAACTGGTTTTTGTCGTTCAAGATGAACCTGCGGGAGATAAAGAAATTAAGGGTAATAATAAAGGACCATTTGCTGTTGCCAAACCGGTGAAAGTAGGCATCAGCAGTGAAACGCATTATGAAATTATCAGAGGATTAGATGAAGGTGATAGAATAGTCACCGGAAGCTATAAGGCCATTAGCCGTGATATAAAACATAACAGTATTGTCCAATTGGATGAGGATAATCATAACTAATGGCTGAACTGATTAAGTTCAATGGTGTAAAACGCTATTATGATGTCGGTAGTGAGATTGTTAAAGCTCTGGATGGTGTTGACCTGACCATAAACCATAATGAATATATATCCATCATGGGCCCCTCAGGCTCTGGGAAATCAACATTGATGAATATGATTGGCTGCCTGGATTCGCCTACAGATGGGACGTATGAATTTGAAGGAGAAAAAGTTCATGAAATGGATGACAATCAACTGGCATCTATCCGTAATCGAAAGATCGGTTTTGTCTTTCAGACCTTTAATCTACTACCAAAACTCACTGCGTTAAGAAACGTGGAACTGCCTTTAATCTATGCGAATATTCCCAGGGACGAACGCCTCAAACTTGCTGAAATTGCTGTGGGAAAGGTTAGTCTGACGGATCGCATGCATCATAAGCCCAATGAACTATCCGGTGGTCAGCGACAGCGTGTAGCTATTGCCAGAGCTTTAGTGACCAATCCATCCATTATTCTGGCCGATGAGCCGACCGGAAACCTGGACTCAAAAAGTGGTGTAGAAATCATGAATGTATTTGATGAACTTCATAAAGAAGGTAACACCATCATATTGGTTACCCATGAAGCATATATTGCCGAGCACGCCCACCGTACGATCCATATACTCGATGGCTGCATCGAGGAAGACNTTAAAAATCATAAATCTAAAACNCGCAAAAAACTCANTAAGAAAAAAGCGACTGCCTGATNATGTTNGCNTATATTGAATCTCTGCGCATGGCCCTGAGTTCAATCTGGGGTAACAAGCTNNGNACAGCTTTAACCACGCTTGGCATTATCATTGGTATCCTGGCGGTTACACTAATGGGTACCCTTATTTCCGGTCTGGATCGCTCCTTTGAAAAGAGCATGTCATTTTTGGGGCGAGACGTGCTGTACATCGCCAAATATGAATGGTTCGGCGAACAGGAATGGTGGGAGATCCGCAATCGTCCTGATCTTAAAGTTGAATATGTAGAAAAATTAAAAGCCCAGAGTAAATACATCCAGTCAGCCGCACCTGTAACATTTCGAACTGCAAATATTACACGCAATGATGAAATGGCCATGGGCATTAACATTCTGGGCACAACTACTGAATTTGTACAAACAGCCTATATGAATATTGAATCAGGACGTTTTTATTCAGATGGCGAGGACCGCAGCGGTGCAAGAGTTATTGTAATTGGCTATGATGTGGCTAATGCACTGTTTGCAAATGAAAACCCCATCGGAGAAAAAGTAAAGATCGGAAATTATGTATTTCGTGTGATTGGAGTTACGGAAAAACAGGGCAAATTTTTAGGTTTGTTCAGCTTGGATAATCGTGCTATCATTCCGCTTGGAACTTATCAACGCATATTTTCTCGGCGGGGTTGGATGCGTCTTGATGTAAAAGTGGATCAAGCAAATATTGATGACGCCAAAGATGAAATTACAGCNATTATGCGCCGCTTGCGNGGATTNCATCCGGAAGAAAAAAATGANTTTGCTGTAAACCAGCAGGATGCCTTTCGNCAGCAGTATCAAACCATGAAAATTGCCATAGGGGGNACGGGCGTGTTTATTACTGTTCTTTCTCTCGTTGTAGGAGGTATNGGAATTATGAATATCATGTTTGTNTCCGTGAAAGAACGAACACGGGAGATCGGTGTNCGCAANGCCATCGGCGCCACACNGGGGAGTATNATGCGCCANTTTNTGNTGGAAGCNTTGNTCATTTGTNTNTTNGGNGGATGNNTNGGNATNANNCTGGCNTTNGGNGGNAGTTTNTTNATNGATAAATACATNTTTCCATCTACCATGCCCATTTCCCTNGCNATTATTTCTCTGATATTNAGTTCAGTTGTTGGTATTGTTNCTGGATTAGCGCCATCGTATCGTGCTGCACGATTGGATCCTATTGANGCATTGCGTTATGAGTGAATTGGATTAGGATAAAGTTAAGGATTTAGGATTAGGATTTGGGAATAGTAAAAAAAAGAGGACATTTTATAAATACACTGAAGGAAAGCCTGATCATGGCTCTCCAGTCCATCCGTCAGAATAAGCTGCGCTCATCACTGACATTGCTAGGTATCGCTATTGGTGTATTTTCAGTCATTGGCGTCATGACGGCGATCACAACCCTGGAGGCATCTATTCAATCGGGATTGAACGTTTTTGGAGCCAATACATTTTCTTTTCAAAAATATCCTGCCATCCATTTAGGAGGTCATGGTTCCTGGGAAAAATTTTCAAAACGTAAAAGTATTACCTACGACCAGTATGATGCACTGCGGGAGCGGGCGAAAACAGCCGCCTTTGTCAGCGCTGGTGATGATGCCTGGGGGAAGTCCATCAAATATGGTGATAACCAGGCCAAACGCAATGTATCCCTTTTCGCAGGGGATGAGTGGACTGCCCGGACATATAATACGACAATCGATGAAGGACGCAATATCACACACGATGATGTCCATTATGGTCGGCGTGTTGTCATTTTAGGCGGCGATGCCATGGATCAGCTTTTTCCCTTTGAATACGCCTTGGGAAAAACCATCACCATTGATGGGATTGACTTCAAGGTGATCGGCAGCGCCGAAAGAAAAGGACAATCCTTTGGTGAAAGCCAGGATAATTATGTAATCATTCCCATCTCTACCTATCTGCACCAGTTTGCCCATCAGCGTACATCCTTGAGCATTACGGTGGAAGCGCCCTCACCAGAACTATATGACAAAACGCTGGATGAAGCTATAGGTATTATGCGTACTATCCGTAAGGTTCCACCCGGTGAAGAAAATGATTTCGAAGTTGTNTCTAACTCACANCTNTTGGATACTTTTGGTTCGTTCACCAGTGNTGTGAAAGCTTTTGCTTTTGTAATCAGTATTATCGCTTTGCTCGTNGCCGGGATTGGTATTATGAACATTATGCTGGTGTCTGTAACCGAACGCATTAAGGAAATTGGTATTCGCAAAGCTATCGGCGCCAACAAGCGGGATATTATCACACAGTTTCTTGCTGAAGCAGTTTTCCTGAGTGAGATCGGCGGAATTGTAGGTGTAATTTTAGGAGTTGTAGGCGGGAACGTCGTTGCAGTATTATTAAATATNCCGGCTGTGATTCCCATGGATTGGGTTGTCTATGGATTAGTTGTTTGCTCATTGATCGGTATCGGTTTTGGAATTTATCCGGCTTGGCGGGCTGCAAACCTCGATCCCATTGAATCGTTGCGTTTTGAATAAAATTTCTATCTTTATTGTCGGGTTTATTTCCTTAATTTTCCAACAGGTTTTCCCCTGTATATGCTCAATCAGAACATTCTCAAGACGAACAATTTGAATCCGGTGGAAACGTGTCCCCGCTTTAAAATGGTTTTGCTCTCGTGAACGTCGGTGTCATCCCGGCCCGGCTCCATTCCACCAGATTCCCCAATAAAATACTTACCCCCATTAACGATAAACCCATGGTGGTTCATGTNTATGAAAAAGCTCTGCAGGCTGAATNACTGGATGATATCATCGTCGCCATTGACAGCGACGAAACGTCAGAAGCACTAAAGCCCTTTAAGGTAAATACGGTCATGACATTTTCTGACCACAAGTCCGGTACGGATCGCGTGGCTCAAGTGGTAGAAGAGCTGGAAGCGGATGTAGTAGTTAATATTCAGGGAGATGAACCGGCGATCGATCCTCAATTGATTGATGATCTTGTGGCAGCCTTTGATGAACCCAATATTTTCATGGCAACAGTAGCGACAACAGATATTTCATTGGAAGATGAAATTGATCCCAATGTAGTAAAAGTCTTGGTGGATAATAACAATATCGCTCTGGCTTTTCGGCGTGAACCCAGACAGTATGAAATTGGCGGTTATTACAGGCATATAGGCATTTATGCTTTTCGTAAGGAGGCCATCATGAAATTCACCAAAATGATGCAGACCGAAAATGAAAAGACGCATAAGTTAGAACAATTACGGGTGCTGGATAATGGACTACCCATACACGTGATCATGACAGATTATACTGGCAGAGGGATAGATACTGAAGAAGATTTAAAAGCATTTGCGGAGACTAATGGCTAAACAAACAAAATATATATTTGTACTTGGCGGTGTCATATCCGGATTAGGTAAAGGGATCGCAGCTGCTTCCATAGGCTATTTATTGAAAAGCGCCGGACTGAAAGTTTCTATCATCAAGCTGGATCCGTATTTGAATGTGGATCCCGGTACCATGAACCCTTACCAGCATGGTGAAGTATTTGTGTTGGATGACGGTTCCGAAACGGATTTGGATTTAGGCCATTACGAGCGTTTCATCGATGTGAATATGAGCAAAGCCAACAATGCCACTACCGGTCAGATCTACAGCACTGTTTTAGACAGAGAACGCCGGGGAGATTATTTAGGAGCGACCATCCAGGTTATTCCCCATATTACGGATGAGATCATTAATCGTATTAGAGCTGTAAATCAGCCCAGAAAATTTGATGTAGTAATCTGCGAAGTGGGCGGTACTGTTGGGGATATTGAGAGCCTGCCCTTTTTGGAAGCTATTCGTCAATTATCTTTGGAGGTGGGCTACCGTAATCAAATTATTGTCCACGTAACGTTGGTCCCTTATATCCGGGCTAGTGAAGAATTAAAAACAAAACCCACGCAGCATTCGGTAATGAAACTGCGGGAAATTGGATTGACGCCTGATATTATCTTTTGCCGTTCGGACCGCAAACTTACCAAGGCTGTAAAGGATAAACTGGCACTGTTTGGCAACGTAGCCGGAGATTATGTCATCGAGGGGCTGGATGTTCCCAGTATCTATGAAGTTCCCTTGGAGCTGCACCGCCAAAAAATGGGTCAAATAATCATGGACAGGCTGGAACTGCCCCCACAACCCAATATTGAATACCTGGAGAAATTCATCCACCGTTTCAAAAATCCAAAGCACAATGTGACCATTGCCATGTGCGGGAAATACACCGAACTCCCCGATGCTTACAAAAGTATCTTGGAAGCCTTTGTTCATTCAGGAGTTGAAAATAATTCCAGTGTAAATGTCAACTGGGTCAATACAGAAAAAATCCATAATGATGATGATGCCACCAAAGCTTTTGCCAATGTGGATGGTATTTTGATTCCCGGAGGTTTTGGTTCCCGTGGCTCTGAAGGTAAGATCCTGACCAGCAAATTTGCCCGTGAAAATAAAGTACCGTTTTTGGGGATATGTCTTGGGCTGCAATGTGCTGTCATCGATTTTTCTAGATACATATGTGGACTTGAAGGGGCCAACAGTACAGAATTCAACCGGCGCACGAAATATCCAGTTATTACACTTATGGAATCTCAGCGCGCCATCAAGCGCAAAGGCGGGACCATGCGTTTGGGTGCTTACGATTGTGAACTCACGCCAGGGACGAAGGCTTATAAGGCGTACCGCAAAAAGAATATTTCTGAACGCCACCGCCACCGTTGGGAAGTGAATAACCGCTATCGCGAACGTCTGCAAAAAAATGGACTTGTTTTTTCAGGAGTGAATAATGAATTAAACCTGGTAGAAATGATTGAATTACAAGACCACCCCTGGTTTGTGGCGGGACAATTCCATCCGGAGTTGAAAAGCAGGGTCAGCTCCGCCCATCCATTATTCAGGGATTTTATTGGCGCGGCAGTCCAATTTCATTTAAAATCAGACCATGTCTAACATTATTCAAACGGGCAGCGTCTCCTTTGGTGGAGATGATCTACCAATTATAGCCGGTCCCTGTGTTATCGAAAGCAGAGACCATTCTCTTGCCATGGCAGAAGCACTCGCAAATGTATGCTCTAAAACAGGTGTACCCTTGGTGTTCAAGAGTTCATTCGATAAAGCCAATCGTACGACTAGAGATTCCTTTCGCGGCCCAGGAATGGAAGAAGGGTTACAGATATTATCAAATGTAAAGGAAACAGTGGGTATTCCCGTGTTAACCGATATCCACCATCCGGAACAAGCTTCGATCGTTGCTGAAGTTGCAGATATTCTGCAGATACCGGCTTTTCTCTGCCGGCAGACAGACCTCATTGAAGCTGCCGCTAAAACAGGTAAAATTGTGAACGTAAAAAAAGGGCAATTTTTATCTCCCTGGAAAGTGGGCAGTATTGTGGCAAAGATCGAAGGCGCCGGTGGAAATAAAATTTTACTCACGGATCGCGGTACCACCTTTGGCTATGAAAGTCTTGTTTCAGATATGCGCTCTATTCCGGTCATGAAAGAAACGGGCTATCCGGTAATCTTTGACGCCACACACAGTGCTCAAATGCCGGGAACAGGCGGTGGCAAAACAGGCGGTGCCAGGGAATTTATTCCTACATTAGCCAAAGCAGCCGTCGCCGCCGGAGCTGATGGTATTTTCATGGAAGTCCACGATAATGTGGATGCAGCAAAGTCCGATGCCGCCACTCAATGGCCTCTGGATCAATTTGCAGATCTACTTGCAATACTAAAAGATATCAGAAACGCTGTCAATGGCTAATACAAAAGCACTCTGCGCTAACATAAAAATGCTCATNTCTGATGTGGATGGTGTGCTTACGGATGGATCGGTTTATAAGGGTGCCATTGGTGAAGAATTAAAACGTTTCAATATAACCGATGGTGCCGGTTCGGCTATTGCCCGTGCCGCGGGACTAAAATTAGCNTTGATATCCGGTCGTTATTCAGAAGCCACAGCTGTCCGGGCGGCAGAAATGAAAATTAATGAGGTGTATAACGGCACATTGGACAAGCGTGGCCCTTACAATGAGATCAAAGCAAAACATGGATTAAATGATGATGAAATCGCCTACATCGGCGATGATCTCATTGANCTTGTTATCATGGAACAAGTGGCCGTGCCCATCGCTGTAGCGAATGCCTATGCTTCTGTAAAAGAGCAAGCAATCCATGTAACAGAAAAATCCGGCGGTCACGGTGCTTTCCGGGAAGCTCTCGAATGGATTCTCGCTGAACAGGGCAGACTGGAAGAAGTATTGCTGGCGATCCGGAATGAGGTGCAGAATCCGCCGGAAACCGATCCTTATCATTAGCGTTAACNTTCTGTAAATGTTTAAATTGAGTTTATCCTTAATGTTGGTATTCATGCTGGGNTGCACCGGCAGGGATGGATCTTCCGTGTCTCAAACACGGGAAGGCCTCCCGGACCAAGAAAGCTGGAAAGTAACCATTACTCTCACTGATGCAGGCGTCACCCGTGCTATTATCCGCGCGGGGCACTTAGAAAAATACGATAACAGGCAGTTTATATTACTCGATGACCATGTGGACGCTGATTTCTTTGATGAATTGGAAAGCCACACCACCAATTTGAAATCAGCACTAGCGGAAATTGAAGAAGCATCGGACTTTATGCGGGCCATGAAAAATGTGGTGGTCGTTTCCGACAGCGGTGTAACGCTTTATACGGATACCTTGGTCTGGGACTCCAAAGAAGAGTTAATTTATACGGAAGTTAATGTTATGCTAACCACCGAAGTAGGAGATACCCTTTATGGCGTGGGGTTTGAATCGGATATTGCCATGGAAAACTGGCGAATTCTCAAACCATCCGGTGTGACTTCTATAGAAGAAGATGGACAGTAAACACACACTCAAAGGCCAGGAATTATCTAGGCAGTACGGTTCCCGCTGGGTCGTGACCGGAGTGGACCTGGAAGTAAGCCAGGGGGAGATCGTTGGACTGCTGGGCCCAAACGGCGCTGGGAAAACAACAACATTCTATATGATCACCGGTATGATCAAGCCCTCCAAAGGCCACATTTTCCTGGATGACCTTGAAATAACCAATGATGCCATGTATATGCGCTCACGAAAAGGTATTGGTTATCTGTCCCAGGAACCATCCATTTTTGGTAAACTTTCTGTGGAAGATAATTTGAAACTGATCTTGGAAATGACGAAGTTTTCTGAAAAAGAACAGCAGGATAAAATTGATCAATTACTGGAAGAATTATCCATATCCCATTTGCGGAAAAACAAGGGTAATACACTTTCTGGCGGAGAAAGGCGACGTGTGGAAATTTGTAGGACGTTGTCAATGGATCCCAATTTCATTTTACTGGATGAACCCTTTGCCGGTGTAGACCCCATTGCTGTGGAAGATATTCAACAGATCGTCCGTTCACTGAAAGACCGCAATATTGGCGTGCTGATTACAGATCATAACGTCCGGGAAACATTATCAATAACAGATCGGTCATATTTGCTTTTTGACGGCCGTATTTTGAATTCNGGCACATCAGAATTCCTGGCCAATGACGAAGAGGCGCGACGCCTGTATTTAGGCGAAAAATTCAGGTTGGACTAATGTCAAAACTCGAACAACGCTTGGAGCAGAAGCAGGTACCCCAGCCTCGACAGATCCTGCAGGCTACTATCCTCCAGCTCAACACCGTCAATCTTGAAGAGCGCATACTGGAAGAATTGGAAACTAATCCCGCTTTGGATCAAATTGAAGGTACCAGTGAACCNGAAGNAGAAACNNCGGATGANGAAGATTTGGATTGGGAACAGGATAATGATTATGAACCTCCGAATGTGTATGAAAAAAAAGAATACATAGATATGCCCATTCCCCAAAAGAAAGATTTTGTGGAATATTTAGCAGACCAACTGAACCTCTGTGATTTTAGTGTTCAAGAACGGTTAGTGGCGGAAGAAATCATATATAATTTGGATGAAAATGGCTATTTAACCATGGATGTGGAACTCATTAGCGATCGCTTTGAAATGGATTTAGTGGATNTTTTACCGGTATTGAAAAAAGTCCAGACGTTTGAACCCCAAGGTATCGCTGCCCGAGATTTGCAGGAATGTTTACTTATTCAGATCGACAAGTCTGAACATGCTGCTGCGTATAAGCTTGTAAATGAATTTTTTGATGATGTGGCCAATCACCGTTACGAACACCTTGNAGAAAAAGCAGGATATTCAAAAAATGAATTAAAAGCTGCGTTGGAAGTGATCAGTCATTTGAATCCCAAGCCTGGGGAAGGTCATGAAGATGTTGAAACAATTTCAGTCATTCCGGAATTGGTCGTGTATGAACGGGAAAATAATTGGGTGATTGTCGTTAATGATAGCTGGCTGCCGGATGTACAAGTAAGCCGTGAATATGTAGATATGCTGGCCGGGGAACTGGATAAAAAAGCCAAATCATTTATTAAGAAAAAAGTGGATAATGCTTTATGGTTCGTGGATGCCATTTCTGAACGGCGCAAAACTTTAACAAATGTGATGCAAGAGATCATCAAACGGCAGCCGGAATTTTTCCGAGGCAACGTAGACCAACTAAGGCCCATGAAACTCCAGGACATTGCCGATGAATTGGAGTTGGACGTTTCTACTGTCAGCAGATCTACTCGAGGAAAATATGTNGATACAACTTATGGTATTTTTGAATTAAAATCATTCTTTACAGAAGGGATAGTANCATCCAGTGGTGAGGAAATAAGCACCATGCAGATCAAGCAACTGCTGAAAGGATTACTGGATGAAGAAGATAAACGACGTCCCTATACCGATGATAAATTAAAAGAATTATTAAATGAACATGGCTACCCTGTTGCGCGCAGAACTGTGGCAAAGTATCGTGAACAGTTTCATGTTCCTGTAGCAAGGTTGCGTAAACAAATATGATTAAAAACAAAATGGAGAAAAATAATGTCAACTAAACGAATTATAATCGGCGACAAAGAGGTCAGTATTCCTGTTCTAGGAATTTTTCCTATGATCGGTATAGGATTGGTCTTATGGCTGCTGTCAGGTACATATGTAGTCGGCCCTGATGAAGTAGGCGTTGTGCAGACCTTTGGTAAGCATTCCCGAATCGCTCAATCAGGTTTAAACTATCATTTACCTTTTCCCATTGAAACTGTGCAAACACCGAAAGTCACAGAAGTAAAACGGGTTGAGATTGGTTTTAGGTCCACGAGCAATAATCAGTATCGCACGATTGAAAAGGAAAGTCTCATGCTAACTGGAGATGAAAATATCGTTGATGCTGAACTCATTGTGCAATATAAGATTAAAGATCCAGTGGCCTATACATTCAATTTTGTTNAACCTGAACTCACCGTGAGGGAAGCAGCTGAAGCAACTTTGCGAACCNTCATCGGNAAGCACAAGATTGATGAAGCATTGACTTCAGGGAAATTCCAGATACAGGAAGAATCAAAAATTTTGCTTCAATCCATTCTGGATAAATATGAGACAGGCATTTTTGTAGTTGCAGTCCAGCTCCAAGATGTGTCTCCACCCAAACAGGTCATAGCGGCCTTTAAGGATGTAGCATCGGCCAAGGAAGACAAGAACCGTATGATTAACCAGGCGGAAGGTTACCGCAACAATGTGATTCCAAAAGCCCGGGGTGAAGCCCAGGCCATGATCCGTGAAGCAGAAGGGTTCAAGGAAGCTCGTATTAAGCGCGCGGAAGGGGACGTAGCCAAGTTTAACGCCATGTTGGTGGAATATAAAAAAGGCAAGGATGTTACCCGTAAACGCATGTACCTGGAAACTATGGAAGAGATTCTGCCCAATATTGAAAAATATATCGTGCCTGATGGGGATGGCGGAAATCTCCTCAACCTCCTGAACTTGAATGCCAAAGGAGGTGTAAAATGAAAAAACCACTATTAATCATTATTGTTTTAGGCCTCATCGTCTTTTTCACAACTGTGTTTACAGTGGATGAGCGCCAGCAGGTTGTCATTTTGCAATTTGGAGATCCGATCCGNACTATTACTGAACCTGGGCTCCATTTCAANCTCCCTGTCCCNTTTCAAAATATTGTTANGTTTGATGACAGGCTTTTGGAATATGATGTGNCTCCAGAAGAAGTATTGAGTAAAGATAAAAAATCACTCATCGTGGATAATTATGTGCGCTGGAAGATCACAAACCCTTTGGTCTTTTTGCAAACGGTTCAGGCGATTCCTACAGCAATTACGCGAATGGATGATATTATTTATTCAGAACTGCGTCGTGAATTGGGAACGCATAATATGACCGAAATCATCACAGAAACACGTGAAGAGATTATGGAAAAAGTAACTNAAAACAGCGATATAGCCACTGATCAATACGGTATTGAAGTTGTTGATGTACGAATCAAACGTGTGGACCTTCCTAAAGAGAATGAACAGTCCATTTATGCCCGCATGGAAGCAGAACGGAATCGCCAGGCGAATAAATTCCGCTCTGAGGGAGACGAAGAAGCCCAGAAGATCCGCGCATCTACGGAAAAGGATAAAACCATTATCCTGGCTGTGGCTTATAAAGAGTCTCAAGAAATCCGCGGTTTAGGGGAAGCTCAAGCTTTGGAGATTTATGCAAAAACTTTTAACAAGGACGTTGACTTCTATGAATTCTTGCGTACACTGGAAACATATAAAAAAGTGATTGATGACAAAACAACGCTGGTGCTACCGGCGGATTCAAAACTGTTTAAAATGCTTTATGAGTAACATTGTTACACATTGAAACGGTAAAACATAAACGACTAAATTCGCTTTTGATTAAAAGCGATTTATGAAAAAAAGGCTTCCTGGAGGAAGCCTTTTTTAAAAGGAAAAAAATGGACAAACATTTTTTACATATTCAGGATTTATCAAAGGAAGAAATTTTAAATATATTATCGTTAGCCAAAGACCTGAAGTCAAAATTCCACAATAAAGAGGATTTCAAGCATTTCCATAATAAATCACTAGCTATGATCTTTGCCAAACCTTCTGCCCGAACGCGGATATCCTTTGAGACCGGTTTTACTTGGATGGGCGGCCATGCCTTGTTTTTGGGCCCCAATGATATTGGTATCGGCAAGCGTGAAGCTATCAAAGATATATCACGACTGTTTAGCAGGTATAACGATATGATGATGGCACGCCTTTTTGACCATGAGCATATTTTAGAGTTGGCCAAGTATTCATCAATCCCGGTAATAAACGGATTGACGGATTACAATCATCCCTGCCAGGTAATAGCGGATATTCTCACCATCAGTGAGCACAGGGATTCGTTGGAAAGCCTTCATGTTTGCTACGTAGGTGATGGAAACAATGTTGTGCATTCTTGGCTGCAGTTGGCTTCCAGGCTGCCCATGAAATTCACCTGCATATGCCCGGAAGGGTTTACTCCCGATGAAGATACTGTGCAACTCGCACGAGGAAATAGCGGATCAGAAATTGTCATTACNCATGATCCCATTGGTGGTGTTCAAAGTGCCGATGTTATCTATACAGATGTATGGGCATCCATGGGCCAGAAGGAAGAAACTGAAACCAGAGAAAAATTATTCGCTGATTTCCAGGTGAATGGGGATATGATGGCACGGACAGGAAAAGACACCTTGTTTATGCATTGCTTGCCAGCCGAGCGAGGTCGTGAAACGACCGATGAAGTTATGGAAGCGGAATATTCGATCGTCTTTGATCAAGCTGAAAACCGTCTGCATGCGCAAAATGCCATTATGGTAACTCTAACATCTTAATGAAAAAAACAACATTTCTGTTTTTATTGTCATTTGGTCTGGCTCAGAACGGATATATTGGTTCTTTAAGTTTTGATTACTCCGGTTCTGAAAGCGGTTCATTTCATGCTGAATTAAATGATTCAACCCTTGGTGGTGCGACTGCCACAATAATCAANGATGATACAAGTTCAACTTTATTTATTGCAGCTATTCAAGCAATTGATACCATTTATTTTTCAGCCCTTTTTATTTATTTGGTAGCGGATGATTCAATATTTATGTCAGATGATTGGCCTTTACCGCCGGGAGATATATTGAACCCCAATATAATTTTTGGGTTTTTACCGGAAATAGACACATCCTTTTTCAGCCAGTTTTCTGATCTAATTCCTGACTCAATTGGTCTTGATTCAACATTTATTGAAGATTTGATCGATGACCTTATCACAATTATGATAAATGAGTCCTACCTTGGAATAACAGGAACTGTTAACTTAAATCATATAGATGATGATTCTATTAGCGGCAGTTTTGATGTAGGAGCCTTACAATTGGGATTTCCACCGGGAGTGATGAGTATTTCCAATGGTTCAATTGAATTGAGCGGTGTGGTTTTACCGCAAGTGGAAATTAAAGATGACCCCATTTTACCGGATCAAGTCACAATGTACCCGGCGTTTCCTAACCCGTTTAATCCAACCACAACCATCCGATTCACCGTCGGAGCGAGACAAGCCTCACTATTACGAGTGTATAATATTAANGGGCAATTGGTGAAAACATTGATTAATGAACAACTGCCTATTGGTGAACATGAAATCAAATGGAATGCATCCACCCAGCCAAGTGGAGTGTATTTTGTTCAGTTAGTGAGTGGGAATTACAGCCANACTGAAAAAGTTTTACTGATAAAATAGATCACTCCATCTGGGACCAGTGGATGTTATATGTGCGGTATTCAACCGCTGAAGATCCTTCAGACAAGAGAACTGTAATTGTAAAACTGGCCGTGGCATCTGGTTCGATGGCAGTATCTGTAATGACACCGGTGGCATACTCCTGAACCGATCCCTGGGCAAAGGCTGAATCCCTGCTGGCTAGTTCTGTTTCTGCTGTCCAGAGACTGGCAATGATGCGCACAAAATCAGCCCGGGTTTTCCCTGTATTTTTCACTATGCCGGTAATTTCTTCATGATCCGGATAAACACTCACAAAAGGTTCGCTCATGAGTTCTACTTTTGGTGCCGGCGGTTTTTCTTCTTCGATATTGACCACTTTGTCTTTTTCTATGGCTAATTGGCCGATGGTGGTCTGGATAATAACTACTGAACCTGTCTCCTCAATTATTTCCCCGATGACAATTGTACCGTTGGTGAGCTCAACGCGGTGCTTGAGTTCGGGAATTCTGATGAGATTCAATAATTCTTCATTGATGGCTGGAATTGCTTTTTTTCTTTCTATAACGCGAATAACACGCTTAAGTGAATCAATCTGTATCTGCAAACCTTCCAAGTTATCCTTATAATCGAAAAACGGCTTGCCTTCAGGGAGTTTATCCGCTTCCTTTTTTTCAATTTTTACTTCAGGAAAAAGAGTTGTATCAGATACTGAAGTATCCGTTTTTGTCGTATCAGTTTCTTGGGTAAAAATAGTTGTGTCAGACACTGANNTATCCGTTTTTGTCGTATCAGTTTCTTGGATAAGAATAGTTGTGTCAGATACTGATGTATCCGTTTTTGTTGTATCAGTTCCTTGGGCAAGAATAAATGAACTGAATATAAAAATGTGTAAATGCTTCATTGACTGATCGCATCTTGTTGAGCCTGAAAAGCCAGCCTGCGCACATCTTCCCCAAAAACGTCCGTTTTACCCATAGTTTGGAGCATCTCCATCACGGCCACTCTTAATGGATAATTATCTGCCGCTGCCAAGATGGGCANCACAAGTTTCACGGTCGTATCATTCCCAAAGCGACCCAGACTGCGAATCGCCTTGGCCCGGATATGCATGGGGAATTCATCATTTTGAGCAATATCAACTGTAGCTTTATACACTTGGGGATCATCGAATTCGCCCAAGGCATCCAGTAGCGTATTGAGCATACTGAAATACTGGCGTTTACCCGTGTTGTATGTTTCGATGAGCGCCAGGATTAGGTTTTCTTCTTTGACACCGGCCATGGTATTTATGGCAAATTCCCTGATTTCAGTATTGGTTTCCGGGTCACCCAACAATTCTGCAAACGCCGGTGCTACCTCGTGGGGATCTTTCTTACCTAAAATCTCTAAAGCACGATTGCGAACCGCTATATTTATATCGGGATCTTTGGATATGGTGACCAGAATGGGAATGACCTCATCTGTCCCTATCGCACCAAGTGTTTCCGTTAACAGTTTGTTAGTACGGGAGACATTTGCTTTGGATACTTCATAAAGTTCCAATAAGGCCAGGATCTGGTCTTTCGTTCGAACTTTATTCAAACTGCGTACCAGGGTCAAATGCAGTTTATTGGATTTTTCATCAATGGTGTGCATGGCTCGTACCATAGCATCGCCGGCTGCTGGATTATTTCGAAATTCTGCCAAAAGTTCGATGGATGCTTCCATAAAACTCAAATCCAACGCTTCTGCTTCTGAAACCACCTTGGCAATGGCATTCATAGCAGTGGGGTGCTGTGTTTGTGACAGCACTTCTCCAGCGGCGATACGCACATCGTAAGGCAGGTTGGAATCATTGTACATACTGATCAAATCCTGCACTGCCTGAACACGTCCATCTTGGTATTCGCGACGCAGGTTCTCTACCTCAGCAAGATTTACATCGGCTTTCCCTTGTTTTTTCCCAAAGAGTCCTTTAATCTTTGAACAACCTTGAAAAGAAAGGGAAGCTGCTATAAGTATTAATATGATCAGCCTACGCATTGGCTTCCCAGAATTTGAGTTCAAGTTCATTCCCTTCGAAAACAGCGTAGGAAAAATACTGCAGCCAATCGCCTAGAACAACCAGCTTCCCGCCGTTCACATTTTCAATACAAGCCTGGTGATAATGACCTGTTATGACGTAATCATGCCCATCCGCTGCTATGGTTTCAGTAAAGATCCGTAATTCTTTGAGGACCTTTTCATTATATTCCTGTGAATGCTCAAAATGGCGGCCTTTTTTTGAAATAGCCTGGGCAATGCCATAACCGATGGTGGGGTGCAGACAGCGGTACAGCCAGATAAAAAGCCTGCTGCGTATAACCCCTTTCAACAATCGATAACCTCTATCCCAGGAAAGAATTCCATCACCATGAGTGAGGTAAAACCGTTTCCCATGGATATCCAGCGCAACATCATCGAAATACACTTTTGTAGTGAGTGTTTGGCCCATGAAATCCAATGTCCAGTAATCATGGTTGCCAGCGACAAAGTGAACTTCAACACCCTTATTTTTTAAGCCATACAATTTTTGGTAAAAGGGAAAGTATACTTTTGGGATAACATGCTTATATTCAAAATAGAAATCAAATAAATCACCTATGATAAATAATGTGCCTCCGGATTGCGCGACTGAATCCATGAAACGAAATAACTTTTCCTGGCGTTTCTTTTCACGCTCATCGTATTGGAGCATTAAATGAATATCGGAAATAAAATAGACGGGCAATTGCATAAGCAGTAACTTACTTTTTTGGAGATGTACAGGCAAAGGAATTGTAGAACTTTAACTTAATGAACGATGAGCAGTCCAATCATTGACTTCTTCCGGAAACATCCATAGTTTCAGATGAGTATAGTTTCTGGAACTCAAATGAGGTATCGTCGTAATTTTAGCATATGCGTAATATAATTATTATTGTTATTCTTTTGATAGAAAGCCTGCTGGCCCAGTCTTTTGGGCAGAATAAGGTGCAGTACAAGGAATTCGATTGGTCATTGATCTCTTCACCAAATTTTGATGTGTATTTTTATGGGGATGATACCCAATTAGCAGAATTCACTGCTGAAGTTGCAGAAGAAGCCCACGAGCAAATTTCCAAACACCTCCGCTGGACATTAAAAAAACGCGTCTCAATCATAGTCTACCATTCCCACAACGATTTCCAGCAAACGAATGTTATCTGGCAGTACATGCAGGAAGGTATCGGCGGCGTAACAGAATTATTCAAAAACAGGGTTGTATTGCCCTTCGAAGGGGATTATAAGCAATTCCGGCATGTCATCCACCATGAACTCGTCCATGCTTTATTGAATGACATGATTTATGACGGTACCATTCAAAGTATTATTGCCGGTCGGGTCAAATTACAAATTCCACTTTGGGCGAATGAAGGACTGGCAGAATATTTGTCCATGAACTGGGATACCAAAGCGGATATGACCATGCGCGACCTTTCCATCAATGAGAGTATGCCCACAGTGAAAGAACTGGAATCCTACATGGCTTATAAAGGCGGCCAGTCTATCTGGCGTTTTATTGCTGAAAAGTATGGCCGTGAAAAGATCGGTGAAATCATCACTGCCATGAAAATGACCCAGAATGCGGAAAAAGGAATCGAGCGCGCATTGGGTATGGATTATGAAGACCTCACCAAGCAATGGCATAAATATCTAAAAAAGGAGTATTGGCCAGATGTGGCCGGACGCGATGAAATAGAAGATATTGCCAAGCGTTTGACTGATCATAAAAAAGAGAAGAATTACTACAATATTTCTCCGTCTGTTTCACCGGATGGCAGTAAGATTGCAGTGTTGTCGGACCGGTCAGGATATTTTGATATTTATATCCTGGACGCCATTGATGGAAAAGAGATCAGACGCCTGGTCAAAGGAAACAGGTCAGTGGACTTTGAAGAATTAAAATTACTCCAGCCCGGAATTTCCTGGGCACCTGATAGTAAACGGATCGTTATTGCTGCAAAAGCAGGTAAAACTGATGCCCTATATTTGATCGATGTTAAAACAAAAAAGAAAGAAAAATTAATCTTCAACCTTGATGGTATTTTCACAGCGGCATGGAGCCCTGATGGAAATCAACTGGCTTTTATCGGAACGAAGGATGGCGCCAGCGATATTTATGTATATGATATTAAAGCAGCAGAACTCACAGTTTTGACAAATGATATTTATTCCGATTCAGAACCGGCATGGAATCACGATGGTTCGAAATTAGTTTTTGTTTCGGATCGAAAAGATGATGTAACTGGCCAGAATGCCTCCGAAATCATCTTAGAACATGATTATTCTCAAAAAGATTTGTATATCATTGATTTAGTTTCGGGGAATATCAGCCGCTTAACAGCTACAGACCATAATGAAGATTATCCAATTTGGGCCCATACAGAAACGAATACACTGTTTTATGTATCAGATGCGAACGGCGTATGGAACATTTATCGACATAATCTTGGCACGGATCCGGTGGCTATGACCAACATTCTAACGGGCGCATTCCAATTGAGCCTTACGGAAGATGACGACTATTTGGTGTTTGCCGGCTACGCTGATATGGGATGGGATGTGTATAGCATGAGCCATCCTTTAGAAAAAGAAGCCATGGAAGTGCCGGTAACTCGATATGTCATGAAACAGGATGAAGTATCTGAAGATTTGACTGATCTGAGGCGCCACAAAAGAAGGCAGTGGAGTACAGGCAGGACAACAGGCAGGGATTATCAGGGCTGGATATTTGCCAGGGAATATGATCATTATAATAAACCCATGGAAACTCCAGAAGATGTTGCAGAAAATTTTGTTACTGATACAACTGACTTATCTGAAAATGGCTATGTCTCCAAAGCATATAAAACGCGATTTACACTGGATTTGGTCAATGGTTACGCATCCTTCAATAATGTATTTGGTGCACAAGGAATGACCATGTTTGCCTTCAGTGATATTTTGGGTGATCACCAGATCTATTTTGGGACTGAAATGGTCATCGACCTGAAACGAAGTGATTACTTTTTCAGTTATGCGTATCTGACCCGACCTACAGATTATTATTTCTCCCTTTCTCATATTGCAAATGAATATTTCCTGGGCTATGATGTAAATGGATATCAACGTCGCGGTTTGTTAAGAAATTTTGGCATAATGGGATATCTTTCACATCCATTTAATCGATTTATGCGGATAGAAGGTGGATTGTCCTATCATTATTTTTCGTTTAGTGAATGGCAACAAGTGAATTATTATGAATTTCAGGAAGTAAATAATAAT
>PAWC01000011.1 GCA_002713385.1 Fidelibacterota bacterium | reverse complement strand
CAATCAGTGGGTGTGAACATTTTACGTCGTGCCCTTGAAGCACCCATTCGTCAGATTTGCGAAAATGCCGGTGCTGAAGCATCTATCGTCGTACAAAATGTACGTGATGGAAAAGGTGCTCATGGTTTTGATGCCCGTGATGAAAGTTATGTGGATATGTTCGAGGCCGGTATCATTGATCCTACTAAAGTCGCCCGTGTGGCTGTGGAAAATGCCTGTTCAATTGCCGGCATGATTCTCATCACAGAAGCTGCTGTTACTGAAATTCCTGAAAAAGAAGCACCGATGCCTCCAATGGGAGATCCCGGAATGGGTGGCATGGGTGGAATGATGTAATTCTAATCANAANTCTTCACAAAGCCCTCCCGATTAATNGGGAGGGCTTTTTTATTACTACTCGTTGACTAGAGAACATAACGAAGAGTAACTTTATTTTTCTCATGGGTATCATTCGATTAAAGAACATGCAGTTTTACGGTTACCACGGCGTCAGCGCATCGGAAAAACACCTGGGCGGAAAATTTGAAGTGGACGTGGAAATGAGGACTGATCTCAAACGTGCCTGCGAATCAGATAACCTGGNAGCAACCGTTGATTATGAGGCAGTATATAAAACGGTAGACGGGTGTGTAAAAAATGACAAATTTTATTTAATCGAGGCCCTGGCTGAATCCATTGCCAGAGAAACCTTAACACGTTTTNCTGTTTCTGAAATAACAGTTCGAGTGCGTAAACCCCATGCGCCCATCAATGGTATGCTGGATACAGTAGAAGTGGAAATTTTCCGAAAAAGGGAAGACTATGCCTGAGTCCGGATTTTTATCANTAGGTTCAAATCTGGGTGACCGTGAATCGAATCTTGCCAGTGCGATTACTGCACTGTCCACATATCATGAAATTAATGATATTAAAAGTGCATCCTTTTATAACTGTCCACCCTTATTCAATACAGATCAGGCTGAATTTCTGAATACGGTTATTGCTTATAAAACGGACTTTTCTGCTTTTGATTTTTTTGATGCCTGTCGCAATGTGGAAAAATTGCTGGGCCGTCCGGACAAACGTGAAAAAAATTCACCACGCACCATTGATATTGATATACTGACATACGGAAGTTCATTTTTAGAAACAGAGCAATTAACCATTCCCCATTCTGATTTGGCGAATCGTAAGTTTGTATTGGTACCGTGGGCTGAACTTGATCCTGATTTTACAGTTCCGGTCTTCAAAATGACAGTAACAGAATTATTGAGTCTATGCCCGGATCCATCCAATGTGACCAAACATGTTATGGAAAAAAACGCATGAGAAATTTGTATTATGTCGCCATTGAAGGCCCCATTGCTGTGGGTAAAACCAGCCTGGCTAAACTACTTTCAGAACGATTGGGAGCACGGCTTATTCTTGAAGGGTTTGGTGAAAATCCATTTTTAACCGATTTTTATGAAGAACCGGAACGCTATGCATTCCAGACACAGCTTTTCTTTTTGCTGCAGCGTTATCAGCAGCAGCAGGAATTACGGCAGGTAGATATGTTTCATAACCTGCTCATTGCGGACTATATGTTTGTTAAAGACAGGTTATTTGCATCACTGAATTTGGATGAAAAAGAAATGACGCTGTATGATACGGTGGCAAACCTGTTGGAAAAAAATGTGATCANTCCAGACTTAGTAATCTATTTGCAGGCAGATACAGATACGCTTATGCGCAACATCGCCCGCCGGGGCCGTGATATGGAAAAAAATATATCGGAAGAATACATCGATGCCCTGAATCAGCTTTATACAGAATATTTTTTCCGTTACCAAGATACTCCACTGGTGATCATTAATACCAATAACATTGACTTTGTACATAATCANGAAGACTTGGATGAAGTGATCAATTACATCCGCCAGCCGGTGACGGGTACAAAGTTTTTCAATCCTGTTTCACAATAATTCATGTTTAAAACATTTTTAATTCTGGTATTGGTTTTTGCCGGTTACAGGTTTTATAAAAATATCCGCCTGGNACAAAAAANAACGCGTAAAAAAGAAAAAACAGATTACCAAAAAATGGANATNCAGGATGCTGAGTATAAGGACATAAATGATGAATAATATTTTTTCAAAATTATTTAATGATTGCAACACATGCCGTAACTATGGTTTACTTGTATTAAGAATTGGTGTTGCCTATTTGATAATCACAAATCATGGCTGGGATAAGATCACCGGCGGCCCTGATCGTTGGGCAGGAATCGGAACATTTGGAATGAAACATTTAGGCATAACTTTTTTACCGACATTCTGGGGTTTTATGGCTGCATTTTCTGAATCGATAGGCGCTTTTTTGATCGGGATAGGTTTGGGCACACGCATANCAGCCGGATTGTTGATGATTACAATGCTCGTGGGTGTAAATATGCATATCACCACAGGTGAAGGTAGCCCTGAAATGGCTTTGCTTTATGCCTTTGCAAGTGCTGCTCTGATGTTAGCTGGCGCTGGTGATTTGAGCCTTGATAAAAAACTGTTTTCAGCTGATAAATGAAAGCAGTCCGTATTCATAAACATGGAGGGATTGAAGTCCTGCAGGTTGAAGAAATTCCCGTACCGGAACCGGGGCCCGGCCAGATTTGCGTCCATTTAAAAACATCCGCTTTAAATCATCTCGATATCTGGGTTAGAAATGGAATTCCCGGTGTACCATTACCTATGATAATGGGGAGTGATGGTGCCGGGAATGTATGTAAAGTTGGTACAGGGGTTGATCGCTTTAAAGCTGGAGATCCAGTGATTGTGCAGCCCTTGGTTTATTGCAGTACATGCCGGAACTGCCAGGCTGGAAAAGAGAATATGTGTGAAAATATGGGTATCCTTGGCGAATCAACCAATGGCACCAATTGCGAGTTTATCGTATTGGATGAAAAATGTGTGCAGCCAAAACCGGATAATATTTCCTTTACAGAAGCTGCTGCCTTTCCTTTGGTGGGGCAAACGGCTTANCAAATGCTCNTTAAGCGCGCAGCAATTCAAGCGGGTGAAAATGTGCTGGTGTGGGGCGTAGGTTCTGGTGTAGGCCATATGGCGGTTCAAATTGCAAAAATAGTCGGATGTAATGTTATTGCAACAGCAGGATCGGATGAAAAATGCAGGTTTGCAACTGATCTCGGCGCGGACCTGGNCATTCATCATTATAATGACAATATAGCTGCAGAAGTCAAGAAGTTCTGCGGTAAAGTAGATGTTGTTTTTGAACATGTGGGGTCTGCAACATGGGATGTATCCATGAAAGTTTTGAGCAATGGCGGGCGGGTAGTAACATGTGGAGCCACGACTGGAGCAAATGTTTCCATTGATCTGCGGCATTTATTTTTCAAGCAGCAGACTATTTTAGGCTCAACAATGGGCGATGCAGATACGTTTACACAAGTCATCAAACTTGTGGAAGAAGGACAACTGAAACCGCGTGTAGAAAAAACTTTTTCCTTGGATGATATTGCTTCTGCGCATGAATATCTGGAAAACAGCGAACAGTTTGGAAAAGTTGTATTAACACTATGAAAAAATATTTAATGACTATTTTTATGATCAGTGCATTAACCGGTGCTGATGGCTATAAGGGCTTCGGCCTGCAGGTTGGAGAGCAGGGGACGGGAATTTTTTTCCATCGAGTATGGGACTCCAATAATGCANTCCAATGGCTTTTTCAGGGGTGTTTTTTCGATGTGAAAGGTGAAGACTATATGATGGTGTACGACCCTTACACTAATCAGTATAGATCCGTTGGTGATAAATATATTCTGATCATGCCCATGTTTAGCGGCGTAAAATATTTTCCCTTCGCTGATCAGATTGCCAATAATTTTGCTCCCTATGTTACTGCTCAGCTTGGCCCGGTTTTGACTTTGGATGGTGCTGATAGTGATAAATTCATAGAACGCTGGAAAAAATCAAGGGGCTTGTGGACAGTGGGTGCTTTTATTGGTATCGGTGCTGATTTCCTTATGTATAATAAAATGATTGTATCTGCCGGCGCCGGGATGGATATACTACCGATGAATGGTAAAGTGGATGGGGAAAAGCATTACAGCGGNGCCATTCTGCATGTAGCCTTTAACTGGCGGCGCTGATGGCCGACGAACACTTTTTTTATATTTCTCCCGATAATATTTCCAAAAATTGTTTTACTCTTGATGCANAAGAAACGCATCATGTTTTAAATGTTTTGCGTTTGCAAGTGGATGATGAGATCTGGCTGCTGGATGGAGTTGGAATTGCTTACAGGGGCATCATCAAAAATAATGGTCAGGAAGTTTCCGGTGAAATTATTGCAGANTCTCCCGGTTTTTCAGAACCAAAAGTGAAGATGCATCTTGCAGTAGGCCTTATTAAAAAAGATCGCTTTGAATGGTTATTGGAAAAGGCGGTGGAATGCGGAGCGNTATCAATCACTCCATTACTTTTGGACAGATGTTTGAAAAAAACTTTGAATTTGGAGCGTTCTCAGAAGATAGTTAGAACGGCTGCAAAACAATGCGGACGCAGTCGCTTTCCGAAATTGAATGAACCCACTTCACTGGACAATTATTTAAATGATAAATCAGATCTAACTGTTTGCCTACAAAGTGANGGAGAGACATCGCTTACAACTTGGCAGCGAGAGAAATCACCGAATAAAGTAAGTGTATTGATTGGACCAGAAGGCGATTTTTCAGAAAATGAAATGAATGTTATAAGAGATAATAATATAAATATTGTTTCATTAGGCAACAGACGGCTGCGTACGGAAACAGCAGCCATTACTGCTTTGAACATTATTGAACATGGAGGTTAACCATGGATGATTGTCTATTTTGCAAAATTGTTGCCGGTGATATACCAGCTGATAAAGTGTTTGAAAATAATAACATATATGCCTTCCGGGATATAGATCCTAAAGCGCCGACGCATATTCTCATTATACCCAAGGAGCATATTTCCACAACGAATGATCTGGATGAATCCCATAAGACGCTCGTGGGTGAAATTATGCTAACCGCAAAAGAAATTGCAGGGCAGGAGGGAATTGCAGATTCGGGTTACCGTACGGTTTTTAATTGCAATCAAGATGGCGGGCAGGCTGTGTACCATATTCACCTGCATTTGCTGGGTGGCAGACATATGAATTGGCCGCCGGGGTAAAATGTAGCATCCTCCTCTAAAAATACATAAATTCCTGTACCACAAACTGCCAAACCAGTACTAAGTGTATATATCAGATCTAAACATTCACGGCTTTAAGTCCTTTGCCAAGAAGGATAACCTCAAATTCGGTGAAGGCATCACCGCCATCGTTGGTCCCAACGGCTGTGGAAAAACCAATATTGTTGATGCCATCCGCTGGGTGCTCGGCGAACAGAAATACAGCGTCCTGCGCAGCGGGAAGATGGAAGATGTTATTTTTAAGGGTGCTGATTCCGCTAAGCCGTTGAACGTTTGCGAGGTTTCCCTCACCGTCCACAATAATAAAGGCAAACTGCCTTTAGAATATAATGATGTTGAGATCGGCCGTCGTGTATTTCGCAGCGGCGACAGTGAATATTTTATCAATCGTACGCCCTGCCGCCTGAAAGATATCCAAGACCTTTTTATTGATACGGGTATGGGCGCCGATGCTTATTCTGTCATTGAACTTAAGATGATCGAACAGATCCTATCGGAAACGACTGAAGACCGCAAACGCATGTTTGAGGAAGCTGCCGGGATCAACAAATACAAACAACAACGCAAATCAGCGCTACGCAAATTTGAAGCCGTCCGTACAGACCTGGAGCGCGTAAATGATATTATTATTGAAGTGGAAACCAAGGTCAAAGCATTGGCTTTACAGCTAAAACGATTTGAACGACATGAAAAATTGACCTCTGAACTCCAGCAGCGTGAAATCGCATTGGCATTTATAAAAATAAAAGAATTTGAAGAAGCCGCCACACCCTTAAGGAAAAAGATCCAGGACTTCAAGCATCTTCGTGAATCCACAGCAACAAAAACATCCATCCATGAAAAAGAACTGGATCAGCAGAAGTCAGTTTATAAGCAGCAGCATGCTGAATTGGATGAAATGCACGCTGATATATCAACAGCGGAAGAAGCGAGAGATACTTTACAGCGTGATATGCTGGTCGCAACTGAACAACGCCGCAGTACGAAATCAACTATGGAACGTCTTGGGCGTGAAAAAGCTACCAATGAAAACCGTATTCTGCAGCTAAAACAACACGTTGAAGATTATGAAAAAGAGGTGCAAGAACTTTTGCCGCAGATCAATGATCAATTAGCTGTTTATAAAAAAGAAAAAGCTGCATTTGAATCCATAGACAAAAAATACAAGAATGCACAAATAGCTGTGGATGCTTTGCAGGATAAACGCTGGGACGAGCAACGAAAACTGGTTGAACAGGAATCATTATCCAAGCGGACTGAAGATATGCTGGCAGATAAGCAGGCCCAGTTGAATGATATGCAAAACAGGGAAAAAACGCTTAAAAAGGATGTTGTCGCTGCAGAAAAAGAGTTTGCAGATATAGAGAAAAAATTAAATATACTTCAGAAGCAAGTTGATCAAACTCTTGGTGAACTGGACAAAGCATCGTCTCGGGTACAAGCACTTAAATTAGAAGAACAGGAAGCCAATCGCAAGCAGCACAGCCTGGAAGCCAGGCAGGAGGGACTGCAGAATCAGATCCAGTTTTATGAAAATTTGTTGGAATCAAAAGAAGGTTATCCAGGCGGCGTTAAATATGTTTTAAATAATACTAGGGATTTTAGTGGAGTATATGGAGTTCTGGCAGAATTATTGGATGTAGATAAAGAGCATCAATCAATTATTGAAAGTGTGCTCGGTTCAAGGGCGGGTTGTTTAGTGGCTAAAGACAGATCTGTTGCTCTTGACACTTTGAAAATGCTCAAAAATCAAAAACAAGGCAATGCGTCCATATTACCTTTAAAAGAATTGTCAACATTAAATGCAAAAATACACAATACACCAAATAGTGATCTTGTCGTAGCTCGAGCAGTAGACATTGTTAAAGTTGATAAGAAATATGGTGTATTGGTAAACGTATTACTGGGCAAAGTGCTGATTGTGAATGACTTGGCTAAAGCACTGAAGGATAAGAAGTTGTCCGGCTGGGATCTTGTTGATCTGGAAGGCAAATTTTCCGGAATGAACATGATTATAAAACAGGGCAAGAAGAGCCAAGGCCTCGTTGGCCGCCAGGAACAATTACAATCATTAATGAAACAATTGCAGGAAAATGAAAAAGCGCAAATTGCTGTTAATAAAGACATGACTAAAATAGCTGATAGTTTACAAAGTGCAATTTCAGAAAAAAGCAGGATTGAATCGATACTTGAAAAATTAAAGCAAGATGTTTCTACCCATGAGAATAATGTTTTACAACATAAAATACGTAATGAACAAACGCATGAATTATTGAAATCTATTGCTGCTGATATTGATGAAACCGTTGCTGAAATCAAATCGTTAATAGCATCGTTGAAAAAACTATCTCCTTCTGCTCAAAAAGGTGAAAAAACCCTTTCAAAACTGGCTGATGATCTAACCAGGGCAAACAATGAATTAATTGATTTGCGTAAACAGCGTGATGAATTTCACCAGCAGGTACAGGATCTGCGCATCGCTATGCTGAACTTTGAAAATCAGCGGGATAATCTCATGTTTCAAAAGCGGACAGCAGCAGAATCCATTGCTGAATTAACCAACAGGCAGGGTGAGATTGAAAACGAGATCAAGAGTCTGCTAACAAAACAAAATGACCTAGAAAAGCAGATAAATATAAATACAAAAGAACTGCAAAAAACCAACGCTGTTAACATCAAAAAACGATCATTGCTGGATTTGAAGAAAGAAACATTTCAAGATACGTTTACGGAAATCGATATTATTCAAACCAGAATTCGTGAAGAACAACACAGCCGTGAAAATTTATTGGAAGATCTTAAATCTGCAGAATTAGAGGTCACTGAATTTGATCAAAGAATTAAACTAATTGCGGAACTTATCAAAGATCGTTATGATGCAAAGATCCCTAAAAATATAAATGTAGAAGAATCACTTTTTACACTGGAAGAACGTATCGAAAAAATTAACCGCGGTATCGAAAATATCGGCCCCATCAATATGGCTGTAAAAGATGAACATGATGCCGAGAAAGAGCGTCTGGAGTTATTGGCAGAACAGAAAGCAGATCTTATTGATTCAGAAACTAATCTTCGTGAAACCATTCAGAAAATTGATCGCGAAGCCCGGAAACTTTTTATTGAAACATTTGATCAGATCAAGGTCAATTTTGAAAAATTATTTTCCATGTTCTTTGAAGGTGGTAAAGGTTCATTGTCATTGGCAGGTGATCCTGATCCGTTGGAAGCTGATATTGCCATACAAGCCCAGCCACCCGGTAAAAAGAACAATTCTTTGCGCATGCTTTCCGCAGGAGAGAAATCCTTAACAGCCATTGCCCTGCTGTTTTCTATTTACCAGTATAAACCGAGCCCTTACTGCATTTTAGATGAAGTGGATGCTCCGCTTGATGATATAAATATCCGCAAATTCACTAAGATATTGGAAGCATTTGCAGATGAAACACAATTCATTGTTGTTACACACAATAAACTCACTATGGAAGCGGCCAATTATCTGTACGGTGTTACCATGGAACAGAAGGGTGTTTCGAAGCTTGTTTCTGTCAAGTTTGACACTTGATTTTCTTTTTTCTATTTTATTGATTCACTAAAGACAAACAGTTAATTTTACAGGCTTTTTTCGAACCAAAATTTTATGTTTGAACAAATAACAGACAGATTTGATAATATTTTCCGCCGATTACGGGGCCTGGGAAAAATTACAGACAGTAATATCCAGGAGACAGCGCGAGAGATCCGCCGCGTCCTTTTGGAAGCAGATGTGAACCTGCAGGTAGCTCGTGATTTTATTGCCCATGTTCAGGAAAAAGCTGAAGGTACGAAAGTACTCAAAACCATCAAGCCCGGCGAACAATTCATTAAGATTATTCATGAAGAATTGATTCATATTCTCGGTGATGAAACAGCTGAAATCGATTTAAACGGAAAACCGGCAGTCATTCTCATGGCTGGGCTCCAGGGATCAGGTAAAACAACCACCTGTGCAAAATTGGCCAAGATGTTAAAGAAACAGGGCAAAAGTGTTTTACTGGCCGCTGCAGATGTGTATCGCCCGGCTGCTATTGAACAATTGCAATCTTTATGTCAACATATTGATGTACCTGTTTATAATGAAGGATTGGGTGACCCGGTGTCAATTTGTGCTAATGCTGTTGCCAGGGGAAAAAGTGAGAAAATAGATGTTGTTATTCTGGATACAGCCGGTCNTTTGCATGTCGATGGGGAAATGATGAATGAGATTCAACAGGTCGCTGACGAAGTACATCCCAACGAAATTCTTTTTGTAGCAGACAGCATGACCGGACAGGATGCCGTAACATCCGCTAAAGCATTCTCTGAAGCACTGCAGTTAACCGGAACCATTCTTACAAAACTGGATGGCGATGCCCGAGGTGGAGCTGCAGTATCTATCAGGCAGGTAACAGGAACGCCCATCAAATTTGCCGGAGTTTCAGAAAAAATGGATGGCTTGGAGCCATTTAATCCAAAACAAATGGCCGATAGAATTCTGGGTTTTGGGGATGTCATATCCCTGGTTCNAAAAGCAGAAGAAATAGCAGATCAANAAACTGTGGTCCAGCTGGAAAAGAAAATGCTGGGTAACGAATTTAATCTTGAAGATTTTCAGCAGCAGTTAACTCAGCTTAAAAAAATGGGATCACTCCAGCAGATCATGGGGATGATGCCCGGCTTGAATCGGAAACTGTTGAAAGGCATGGATATGGATGATCGCCAGCTTTCATGGACTGCAGCCATCATTAATTCCATGACACCCGCAGAACGCAAAAAGCCTAATTTGATTGATGGCAGCCGTCGTAAACGGATAGCGGAAGGTTCCGGGCGTTCATTGCAGGAAGTAAATCAATTATTGAAGCAATTTGTACAAATGAAAAAAATGATGAAACAATTTGGAAAATTGAAGCCCGGCAAAATGCCGCTGGGTAACTTTATGGGAATAAGCTAAAAGGAGATTAACTTGGCTACGAAAATAAGACTGAAACGAATCGGACGCAAAAACAGACCTTTTTACCGCTTGGTGGTGATGGATGAAAGAGCTCGCCGTGATGGTGCTGCTATTGAACAATTGGGCTGGTTTAATCCACTCGAACTTGATGATGAAAAGAATTATGCTCTGAAACAGGATCGCGTCCTGCATTGGCTGCAGGAAGGCGCCCAAACAACAGAAACAGTTCATAATCTTTTAAAACGCACCGGATTAGCTTACCGCTGGCACCTCTCCCAACAGGGATTGGATGAAGCAGCTGTGGAAAAGGAAATGAAAAAATGGGCTCTTGAGCGGGAAGAAGTTGAAAAAATAAGGACTGANAAAGTAGCTGAAAAAGTAGAAGAAAAACAAAAAGCAGCTGAAAAAGAAGCTGAANCGGCTGCGGTAGAAGAAGCACNAGAAGATAAGCCTGCAGATGTAACCGAATCTGATGAAGCACCAGCCGAAGAAAGCAAAGCTGAAACAGAAGCTGTAGATGATACAACTGCAGAAGTTGCAGAAGAACCGGAAGTTACTGAAGAAGAGGCTCCCGCTGAAGAAACCCCTGCAGAAGAAACAGTAGCAGAAACTACTGAAGAGACCACAGATGATAGTATTGAAGAAGCTGAAGTACCCGTNGAAGAAGCCAGTGATGAAACACCTGAAAAGNAAGAACCAAAAGAAGAAAGTACAGATGAAGATCCAGAAGATAGTGCAGCCGAAGAACCTGTAGCTGAAGAGGAGCCTAAAGAAGAAAAAGATGAACCTGAAGCTGATACAGATGTAGAAGAAGAATCATCCGCTGCGGAAGATAAAGCAGCTAAAGAAGTAAAAGAAGAAGCTCAAGCTGAAGAAGAACTAACCACTGAACAAGAATCCGAACCAGCAGAAGAAACAGATGAATCTTCTGAAGAAGAAGAAAAGGACAATAAAAGCGACGAATAAGTTTGCAAGGAGACTGACATGCAGGAAATGATCGAAATTATAGTTAAAAAGTTAGTGGATAAACCCGAAGAAGTGCAAGTGACTGCAGTGGAAACAGAACAGCGCATCATTTTTGAATTGACCGTAGGTGAAGGTGATTATGGAAAAGTAATAGGCAAACGTGGACGCAATATTTCTGCAATTCGCACACTTGTTTTTGCTGTCAACGCAAAAGAGGGTGGTAAACGTGCCCGTCTGGATGTGATTGACTGATATGCCTAAAAAAGTTCACCCAATTGCAAAGATAACACGAGTCAGCGGACGGCGGGGCGAAGTGCGCCTTTTGCCATTATCTCGATACTTTGATGAATATATTGAAACTCGCGATCTGCGCATTGGTTTTGATATGGAGATGGTACGTGATATCAAGTTGTCTGATTCCATCGGCCAGGGCAAGAAAAGACGTTTCACATTTGAAGGATTTCAAACGAGAGATGATGCCGAAACACTTATTGGTCAGACCCTTTTTGCTGAAGGNCGTACAGGTGATAATGCCGAGCTTATTTCCAAAGAATTGCTGGGCTACAGTATGGTCACTAAGTCCGGGGAAGTGGTTGGGAAATTAACTGATATTCTCTGGCTGCCTTCCAATGATGTGTACGTGATTCAAAATGGAAACGACGAAAAACTGATTCCAGTTGTGAAAGAAATCATCATAGGTGTGGATCATCTTTTAGGTGTCATCGTGATCGCTCCCATGGAAGGGCTATTGTGAAGAAGATCGCCATCATAACACCTGTTCCGGAAATGGTGCATGCCATTATTGAGCAGAGTATGCTGCGCAAGGCCGCGTCAGAAAAAGTGGCCGAATACAATGTGTTCGACCTCCGGGAATTCGGTAAAGGCAATTATCGCCAGATTGATGATACTCCATTTGGCGGCGGAAGTGGCATGGTNATGATGGCAGAACCGCTAATGGCTGCAATTGAATTCGCTATGGAATGGATGGGAGATAATGATGTGCGTATTGTATGTCCATCTCCCCAAGGAAAAACATGGAATCATAAATCTGCGGAAACATTTAGCGATCATGAAAAAACCATTTTTATTTGCGGTCATTATAAAGGCATCGANCAGCGGGTGATCGAAAAATATGTTACAGATGAATTTTCCATTGGAGATTTTGTGGTTACAAGCGGGGAGATACCTGCCATGATTATGATCGATTCCATGGTAAGGCTCATTCCCGGTGTGTTGAATTCCCGGGAATCTGCAGAAACGGATACATTTTATGGAGATCTGCTGGATAACCCATATTTTACAAAACCGCGAAAAGTGNATGGTATGCCAGTCCCCGAAGTTTTATTGAACGGCCATCACAAAGAAATTGAAGACTGGAGACAGTCTCAACGAGAATTCATTACAAAGGAAAAACGCCCGGATTTATGGCGTAGATATTTAGAAAAAAGTAAGATATCGGAGTAAACAATGAACAAGTTACACGAAGCAGTAAAAGATCAATTAAAAACAGATTTGCCTGAATTTAATTCTGGTGATACTGTGGAATTGGATGTCCGCGTTGTAGAAGGCGGTAAAGAACGTATCCAGAAGTATCGTGGAGTGGTCATCGCGCGTAATGGCGGCGGAATTGAAGAAACCTTCACTGTACGGAAAATTTCCAATGGTATTGGTGTTGAACGTATTTTTCCGCTGCATTCACCCATGCTTGCCAATTTTAATGTTGTGCGTCGCGGTAAAGTGCGTAGAGCCAAACTTCATTATCTGCGCAGTCTGACTGGAAAAGCCACACGTATCGCAGAAAAAAGATAAAAGACCATTAACATAATCAAAGAACCCTCATTGACANTTATCAGTGGGGGTTTTTCATTTTGAGCAGATTTGAAAAAATAGTATTGGGTATCACTGGCGGGAGTCATTTATCCGTCCACGCCCTGATGCTGGCCCTGCCCAGCCTCATTCCNATACTACGGGATGAATTCAACACCGGTCTGGATACACTCGGGCTTGTAGTCACTGTTAGTGCTTTTATGTTTGGAGTGGGTGCCATTCCAGCCGGCTGGGCTGAACGCAAGCTGGGCGGACGTACCTTATTATTATTATATCTTATCGGTTCCGGGCTTTCCGCATTGCTTGTGTCAATTTCTTCTTCCTTTTACATGATNGTGATCGGTTTGGGGCTTATGGGTTTTGCCTGCAGTATCTATCATCCGGCCGGGTTGACACTCATTTCTCATCGTGTAAAGGCCATCACCAAAGGAATGGCTGTTCACGGTATTTTTGGTACANCAGGTTCCGCAGCAGGACCCATTATGGCCACGGCGCTGGCATCCCTTATTTCCTGGCGAGCGTCCTATGCATTTTTGGGGGTGTTTAATATAATTTTAGCTGTAATAACCTTTATGGCTATTCCCAAGCGAGAACACGGTACAGCAGATACAGAGAATATTGAAAATCGTGTTGAAAAAACCAACCGCCCGGCACTGATATTTTTCTATCTAACCAATATGCTCATGGGTATGGCTTATTATGGCTTCACAACATTCATGCCTACGCATTTTGCCGAGAATACGAACCAATTTATGCCCTTTATCTCCAACACGATGAAAGCAGGAATTTTCCCGACCATGGTATTTCTGGCGGGAATCATTGGTCAGCTCATTGGCGGTTGGCTGGGCAGCCGTTATAACCGGCCCAAAATGTTCATGATCGTTGTGGCTGTGAATATTCCATTTTTAATGCTCATGGGCCATACGTCAGATATGCTGCTGGTTTTGTTCAGTATATGTATGGGCATTGCCTATTTTAGCAATCAACCCATTAGTAATACATTGATAGCAGAATTCACCCACAGCGCCAACAGAGGACTGGGTTACGGCATCAGTTTTTTCTTGAGTTTTGGTATCGGTTCACTGGCGGCAGGATTTGGAGGTTTTATTGCAGAAAGCAGGGGCGTCGCCGCTGTGTTTCCCGTCATGGGTTTTTTATTGATCCCGGCACTGTTTACCAGTTATATGATTATCCGTAAATCATGATGGTTGTTTTATCTGTNAATGTTCATCAATTTCCGCTACTGTTATGANCAATGACCAACTTCAGCAACTACCGTCTGTATCTNAAGTATTACTTGAAGTAAAATCAGATACACAACTGCATGTAAATTATATCACCGCCATCATTCAAGGCGAGATAAGACGCTACCGCCAGGAAGCCAAGGCAGGACAATTGAAATTAAAGCGCAGGGAGATCGTCCAATCCATTTTGGATAAAATTGAAAGCTGTGCCCAACCTTCCATGAAAAATATCATCAACGGAACAGGTGTGGTTTTGCATACCGGTTTTGGCCGTGCGCCGCTGTCAAAGAAGGTTATTGCCAATGTGGTAAAAAAACTCGAAGGCTATGTGAACCTGGAATTCGACCTGGACTCCGGCAAGCGCGGCGAACGGCAGGATCATATAAATGAAATGGTTTCTGCCATGTGCGGTTCTGAAAAAAGTTTAATCGTCAATAACAACGCGGCAGCAGTGCTTATTGCGTTGAATACATTTGCTGAAGGAAAAGACGTCATTGTTTCCCGGGGGCAGGAAGTGGAAATCGGCGGTTCATTTCGCATACCGGACGTTGTGCGCAAAAGCCACTGTAATTTGGTGGAAGTGGGCACCACCAATCGAACACATCTAAAAGATTATGAAAAAGCCATCACCAAAAATACAGGCGCTATTCTTTGGGCGCACACCAGCAATTACGTGGTAAAAGGATTCACCAAGGAAGTGTCACTGACGGAATTGGCGGCATTGGCCAAAAAGAAGCGTGTTCCTCTGGTAGCAGATCTCGGTTCCGGGGCTTTAGTTAATATGGAAAAAATGGGACTCCCTCCAGAAGAATTGGTCGCAGATGTGGTAAAAACCGGTGCAGATGTTATCACCTTTTCCGGGGATAAACTATTGGGCGGACCTCAATCCGGGCTCATTGTGGGAAAGAAGAAATTCGTCAACGCTATTCACAAGAATGCACTTTATCGAACATACCGCTGTGACAAGTGGACCATTGCACTCATGGAAGAAACATTGCGCACCTATTCTTCAGACGAAAAGATCAGCGGTGATAATCTGTCCCTGAAACTCCTGACCACATCTCAAAATACTCTTTTGAAACGGGGAGCAAAAATTTTGACGGTTATACCTAAAAAGAAAATCAAAGACCTGGGGATTTCATTGGTGGAGTCCAAGGTAGAAGCCGGGAGTGGTTCATTACCGGTGGAAACCATTCCCAGCGCGGCTCTGAAGTTTAAACCGAAAGCAATGTCTGTTTCAAAATTGGCCAACGCATTTCGCACCGGATCGCAACCCGTAGTAGGCTATACAAAAGGGAATATATTTTATATCGACCTGAAGGCAGTCTTGCCCAACCAGGTATCCAGACTTATTCAAGCCATTCAGGAAGTCTAATGACCCAAGTTGTCATCGGCACTGCCGGGCATATTGACCACGGGAAGACCGCTTTGGTAAAAGCTCTCACCGGCACGGATACCGACCGGCTAACGGAAGAAAAGGCCCGGGGCATGACCATCGACCTGGGGTTTGCTTTCTTAAACGATTTCGTTACTATTATTGACGTTCCCGGTCATGAGAAATTCATCCGCAATATGGTGGCAGGAGTTTCCACAATCAATATTGCCCTTTTGGTGGTGGCGGCCGATGACGGTATCATGCCCCAGACGAGAGAACATTTACACATTTTGAAGTTGCTGAATATTCCCCAATGCGTGGTGGCCCTCACCAAAACCGACCTGGCGGAAGATGCAGAATGGCTGAACCTGGTTGAATTGGAGATACGGGAATTGTCAGACGGTATTTTTGATAGCGTGGATGTGGTCCGGACTTCCGTGCAAACCAATGCGGGAATTGAAGAATTAAAGCACTTATTGGAAACGAGGGCAGCTGCTGTTCAGCAGTCAGAAGATGAGAGCTTTTTCCGTCTCCAGGCGGACCGTGTTTTTTCCATGACCGGTTTTGGTACGGTAGTGACGGGAACGGTCATTTTCGGGGGATTGAAAAAAGGTGATTCTGTGGATGTACTGCCGGGGAATATTTCAGTCAAAGTCCGGGGAATTCAGTCTCACGGTGCGGATGTAGAATCCGTGCAAAGAGGCGACCGGGCGGCGGTTAATCTTTCCGGAGTGGAAGCGGAAAAGGTATTCCGCGGATCAGAACTGGCGGCTCCGGGGAAACTGAAAGCGGTATCGAAATTCACGGCGTATATACANCTCACTGCGGACATGAAAAAAGAAATGAAGCATCGCCAGCGAGTGCGGGTACACTTGGGCACGGCGGAAGTCATGGCTAGGGTTTATTTAACATCGAACAAGAAAATGGCCACAGGCAGTTCGGGGAATGTCATTTTTGAACTCGAAAAACCAGCCGTGGCTGCTGTTGAAGACCGCTTTGTCATGCGTACGTATTCACCCATGACTACCATGGGCGGCGGGACGGTGTTGACTACATTTATNCCTAAAGGTGTGAAGATCAGGGAATGGGTTTCAGCGCTGGATATTGACTCGGTAAGCCGCTTTGGGCAATTGGTAACCACATACAAATTAAGTCCCAAGACAATCCATGGGTGGGGGCAAGCATTGCAAATGACGGATGACCAAGTNAGTGAAATGGCGAAAAAAGCGAAATTGAAAATATCCAGGCACAGTTTTGTTTATGCAGACGAAAATTTGAATACATGCTCCAAATTGATCGTAAAAAGTTTAGAGCAGTACCACGGGAAAAATCCACTGCGCAAAGCCATGTCTGCNGACGTGNTGCAGCAGGAAACGCGATTGAGTGAAAAATGGTTGGCTGAAGTGCTGGGCATCATGGAAAAAGATGCATCCATTCGTTCCGCCGGAACGGGCGTGGCATTAGCAAGTCATAAAGTGGAACTGGCAGGCGGAACGGCAGAGTTGTCAGGAAAAATGGAAAAGGCTTTGANGGAAAATGGATTCACTCCCATGACCGCAAAAGAATTATCTGGAATGTTGAATAAGGCGGAAAATGACGTGCTGGAAATTCTCCATGTAATAAAAAGCGCTGGGAATGTGCTGGAAATCGAAAACGGTGTCTGGATGCACGGCGAAAACATGTCTAAACTCCGCCGGTTATTAAAGAGCCATTTTGATTCACAAAACGAAATGAATGTAGCAGATTTCAAAAACATCAGCGGTTTAACGCGGAAATTTGCCATTCCTGTCTTGGAATACAGTGATAAGCAGGGTTGGACCAACCGCGAAGGCAATCTGCGCCTGAAGGGTACGAAATTGTGAGTGCAAGAGCAGCCAAACAGCAAGGCACTCCCTTAATGCGTCAGTACGAGGAAGTGAAGCGGCAGTATAGCGATGCCATCGTCCTCTTCCGCATGGGTGATTTCTACGAAACATTCAGCGATGATGCCGTCACCACAGCGAAAGTTCTGGGCATTGTGCTCACCAAGCGCTCCAACGGCGCTGCCGGCAATGTGCCCCTGGCCGGATTTCCCTATCACGCCATCGATAATTATTTACACAAATTGGTGAACGCTGGGCACCGAGTGGCAATCTGTGAACAGGTGGAAGATCCTAAATTGGCAAAAGGGATCGTCAAGCGGGAAGTGGTGGAAGTGGTGACGCCCGGGACCATCACCAGTGAAGCAGCCCTGAATGAGAAATCGAATCAATTTTTGGCCTGTGTACATATTCATCGTGACCAAGCTGGTTATGCCGTGCTGGATCAGTCCACAGGAGAATTGTTTATTGGAGAATGTCCAGCATCTGGACTGACGGAAGCGCTGCGAAAATTTGCTCCCCGTGAAGTACTGTTGGCGGAGAATAAGGTTTATTCCACAGTGGACTGGTACCGGGAACTGAAGCCCTTTGTGTCCACAGTGGAGGATTGGGTATTGTCCTTTGATCAGGGCGAGCGCACACTCACCGAGCATTTCAACGTGCGGACTTTGAAAGGGTTTGGTTGCGGTCATATGGAATTGGGCATCACCGCAGCAGGAGCGATCTTTTATCACGTGAAAAATGCCTTGAATGGTTCCTTGTCCCATATAACGACGTTGACTCCCATTGCCGATGACGGCATTATGGGACTGGACGGCTTTACCATTCGNAANCTGGAAGTATTTAANTCCNTGGCAACGCAAGGCACCCACGGNACTCTGGTGGACTTATTGGACGAGACGGTGACCAANGGNGGCGGACGTTTNTTGAAACNATGGTTATCCCANCCGCTGACNNATATTGNGAANCTNAATGACNGNNTGGATATTGTTGCNGGNTTTNTAAAAAATAAACGNNTGCTNAAAAAGGTNCGNACTGTTCTGGATGACGTGTTGGATATAGANCGAATTCTCGGNAAGATNAGNCANNATAAAGCNAATCCNCGNGACATAATAGGNTTAAAGGAAAGCTTGAAGTGTATACCGAAACTGNANGAATTANTNNATTCANNAGATATTGAAAAATTGAATGCGGCTGCTGATTCATTTGCGAACACGGCTCCGGTAGTGAAGTTGATTTCAGAAAAATTGAATGAGGAAGTGCCTGCCCAGCTCCAACAGGGGCACGTTATTCGTGATGGAATCAATAAGGAATTAGATGAACTGCGGAAATTGGCCAGCGGCGGGAAACAGTGGATCGCCGAGATGCAGGAGTCGGAGCGGGAAAAGACGGGCATCAGTAAACTGAAAGTGGGATTTAATAGGGTATTTGGCTATTATCTGGAAATTTCCAAAATCCATCAAGACAAAGTGCCCGAATCGTATATCCGCAAACAGACGCTGGTGAATGCAGAGCGCTATATCACCGAAGAGCTGAAAGAATACGAGGAAAAGATCCTTTCCGCCGAGGAAGATATCATGGCCATCGAATCAGAATTATTTGCCGAATGCTGCCAGAAAATCCTTGATCGGGCTGACCGTATTCAGATCAACGCGAAACTGCTGAACAGGCTCGACGTGTTAACCACTTTTGCCCATTTGGCTATTCAAAAGAAATACTGTAAACCAGCATTAGTTTCAGACGCTGTTGTTGATATTAAAGATGGCCGTCATCCTGTGGTGGAGAATCTGCTTCCGGCGTCTGACCGATTTGTGGGCAATGACCTGAAGATGAATGTGGACAAAAGTCAGATCCACCTCATCACCGGGCCGAATATGGCCGGAAAATCCACGTATTTGCGTCAAGTCGGGCTGATTGTCCTTATGGCCCAGGTTGGGTGCTACGTGCCTGCGAAAAAGGCCACGATCGGCATGGTAGACCGTTTATTCACTCGGGTGGGCGCCAGCGATAACCTGGCCGGAGGTGAAAGTACCTTTTTGGTGGAAATGATCGAAGCAGCGAATATTCTCAATAATGCTACAGCGCAAAGCTTAATACTCCTGGATGAGATAGGACGGGGAACCGCCACCTTCGATGGTCTTTCCCTGGCGTGGGCTATTACGGAATACCTGCACAATCATGAAGCGGTTGCCGCTCGGACGCTTTTTGCAACACATTATCATGAATTAACGGAACTTGAGCATACTCTTGAGCGGTTGCAGAACCACCACGCCGCCGTGAAAGAATTTGGTGACCAGATCGTTTTTTTGAAAAAGATTATGCCCGGACCAGGAGATAAGAGTTATGGCATCCATGTGGCTCAGATGGCGGGCCTGCCCGGCAGTATCATTTCCCGTGCCAAAGATATACTCAATCATCATCTGGAAGAGTCCATGGCCCAACCGGGAACATCTATATCTCCGGAAGCGTCCAAACAATTATCCATGTTTGAACAGCAGGAAGCAAAATTCAAGAAAGATCTCGATGAGGTTGACGTCGACAGCTTGACGCCCATCCAGGCCCTGCAAAAACTGGATGAATTGAAAAAGAAACACGGGTTGTAATTTGCACACCATTTTTCAACGACTGATCATTATAGTCCTTGTGATATCCTCATTAACGGCGGAATCCTATTGGGTGCGCTACGGCTGGCAGGCCTTTAAAAATGCCGGGGATGCCCAATCCTTGGCACTGGGGCAAACCCAAACGGCAGCCTACGGCGGCGCTGCATCTGTTTTGCAAAATCCCGCCCACGCCAATAACCCTATTGATCAATACCTCTACGCTCACCAGAACCGTTTTGCCGGACTGGTGAACAGCGATCTCATTGTGTTCCCCACGCTGAAACGTTTTCGCAACCCGGTGAAAATGGTTCTTTTCCGCGAAGGCGTTAGTCAAATACCTGATACGCGCGATGTTTTATTGGACTGGGGTTTAGATGGTATTCCGGGCACGGGTGACGCCGGAGAGAATAATGGTCAATTGGACGAAGGTGAACGATTGGATGCGGAGCAGGTGAGCTATTTTCGCCAATCCCAATGGGGGGTACACTTAAGCACAACCTGGCAAATACAGCACTGGACCCTGGGCGTGGGGATCAAAGGTTTTTTTCACGCATTAGCTGAACATTTTGCATCTGGCATTGGTATGGATGTTGGTGCAACAACTTCTTTTTGGAAAGGCAACACTGTTGGGCTTGTTTTAACAGATGCGACCACATCATTACTGGTTTGGGACAATGGCACTATTGAGCGATTTACGCCCGAACTGTTCGCCGGAATTGCCCAGGAAGTAGAATTTGAAAAAATTCCACTACAATTCAAATTTATGGTAGATATTGCCCTGGATCCCTTCGGCAGAAGTGTGGATGATGATCTTCAGTTAGGAGAAATGGGCGGTCGTTTTCGCGGCGGTTTTGAAATTCAGTACAAGAAAATAGCGATACGTTTTGGACGGGGACTGAACGCTCTCACCAGTGCCGGGCTAGGTTTGGATTGGGGGCAGGCAGCCATTCATTATGCCTTTACATCTTCAACTCAATCAGCATTACTGGGCGATTCCCATTTGATTTCATTCAGTCTTGATCCGAAGTGGCTAGCAAGACAGATGGGGAAATTGCTTTGAAAATCTCAAATGAAGAACTTCTTAAAGACTGTCGAGTGGATACATTTCGAGCCAGTGGGAAAGGCGGCCAACATGTTAATAAAACAGAAAGCGCAGTGCGTATCACCCACATCCCAACTGGAATTGTGGTGACATGCCAGGATGAACGAAGCCAGCACCGCAATAAAGATATCGCATTAAGACGTTTAAGGGAAAAGTTGGCTGCATTAAGCCGAAAGCCAAAAAGACGGATCAAGACTAAAACACCAAAATCTGCACATAAAAAACGGATTAAAGCAAAGAAACAACAATCTGAAAAAAAGAATTTAAGACAAAAGCCGAATTTAGATGATTAATGGAACAGTTCTTTAATTCCCATTAGTCTCGCTTTTCAAATTGGAATTTAAGGGGATGTATTATTTGGGGGAGATATAATAATACTCTTAAATTCATCAACTTTTCTGGAATAATAAAATCACATTATGTTAACAAGTATGACAGGTTTTGGTAGAGGTGCTGTCGATAAGGGTGATCAGGCAGTTCAGGTGATCGTCCGTACCTATAATGCACGCTTCTTGGAAACAAAGATCAGAGGAATAGCCCTCATCCCTGAAATCGAAGCAGCTGTACGTGAAAAAATCAATAAGTCATTGATCCGCGGAACAGTGCATGTTAGCATCGAAAAGAACCAGGTTTCAAATAAAGATAATCTTTCATTTAATCGTCAGCGTTTTGAAGCCGTTGAAAATATTTTGTATGAAATCCAAAAAGAATATGGCCGCTCTTTGGATATGAGCAGTCTGATTTCATTTGAAGATCTCTTTTTAAAGGGTGATAATAATGAGCTTAAGGAAAAAACGATCATGGATGCATTAAATATTGCTCTGGATCAAGTACAAACCATGCGCGACAAAGAAGGGCAAGCCATCCATAATGATACATTGGCTCGGCTTGTGTCGCTTACTGATCAATTAAACAGTATAGGAACCCTGTCAAAAGAATTAGTTACTGATCAAAAAGAAAAGCTGCAGAAGCGTGTTTCAAAACTTATGGATAATGCCGCCATCGATGAACAGCGTTTCGCCCAGGAGGTTGCCATGTTAGCTGACCGCACTGATATTTCTGAAGAGTTGGTGCGTATACGCAGTCATATTGACCAGTTCAAAGCATTGCTGGAATTGGAAGAACCCACAGGAAAACGACTTTCATTTTTACTCCAGGAATTGAGCCGGGAGATCAATACGGTTGGCTCCAAAAGCGGAACAGGTGCAATCATTAATATTGTCGTGGATTTCAAGAATCAGTTGGAAAAAATCCGGGAGCAGGTGCAGAACGTTCTATGAGAAATTTGATCACCATATCAGCGCCTTCCGGAGCGGGGAAAACGACACTTTGCCGCGCCCTGCAGGAACAAACAGACATGAAATTTTCGGTATCCTGTACTACTCGAGAGCAGCGGAATTATGAAGTGGATAGCGTGGATTATTATTTTATTACTGATGAAAAGTTTCAACAACGCATGGAAAACAACGAATTCGTAGAAACTGAAAACGTCCACGGTTGTATGTATGGAACTTTAAAAGAATCAATTGATTATGCAATTACAACAAGTGCAGTATTGTTATTTGAGGTTGATGTTAAAGGTGCCATGTCCATTAAAGAATTGTATTCAGATCGAACAGTAACAATTTTTGTTTTACCACCCAGCATGGAAGATTTGAAAGCTCGCCTTATCAAACGCGGTACAGATTCAGCAGAACGAATCGCCAAACGCTTGGAGCGTCTGGAAATTGAAATAGGGTATAAGGAAAAATTTGATTTTACCATTATCAATGATGATGTTCAGCGGGCGACCGCAGAAATCATTGCAATCATTAATAAACAAAATGAAGGAGTATTGCATGGCAGTTAAACCGATTTCCATTCGTGTAATGGAAAAACAATCAGATGATATTTTTGAAACAGTTGTTGTGATGTCCAAACGTGCGCGGCAGATCAACCAGAACCGCTTCATGGAAGAGGCCATAAAAGATGCTGAAGAATTTGAATTGGGTGTATTGGATGAAATTCCAGCTGAGCCCAAGGAAAATTATGAAGAGGAAACTAAGTCTGCTACCCAGGCCATGGAAGAGTTTCTGGACGGCGATTTGAAGTGGAAGACAGTACCAGAAGAAGAAATTTAACTATGTCACCCCGGGCTGATGATGTACGCCGCTACCTGCGGCAGACACAGGAACTGTTCGGGGATGAACTCTACCTAAACCTCCAACCTCAATCTCCATTACTGGATGGAGGTTTTGACACAGATCTTGCTGTATTTGAGCAAGAGATTTGTACGTGCCAGAAATGTCCACTAGGACAAACCCGTAACAAATTCGTTTTTGGTGTTGGTGATCCCAACGCCAGCCTGCTCCTGGTAGGCGAAGCACCCGGCGCAGAAGAAGACCGGCTGGGTGAACCCTTTGTAGGCCGCGCAGGAAAACTATTGGATAAGATCCTGGCTGCCATCGACCGCAACCGCCATAAGGATGTATACATCTGCAATGTTATGAAATGCCGCCCGCCTAATAATCGTGACCCGCTTCGAGCTGAAGTAGATCAATGTGAACCGTATTTACTGCATCAAATTCATTTGATTAAACCGAAGCTCATTGTAGCTTTGGGACGAGTCGCCGGACAGACGCTTTTGAATGTGGATAAATCGTTGAAAAGTCTGCGCAATATATTTCATGATTATCACGGTACACCACTGATGGTGACCTATCATCCAGCGGCACTTTTAAGAAACCAGGATTTGAAGCGGCCCACTTGGGAAGATTTCAAGACCATTAAGGATTTTTTAGAGCAGAGTAATTAAATGGCTGATGAATTACAGCAACCCCTAAACGTTCAACCACAATCACCTGATGCGGAACAGGCTGTATTGGGTGCCATGCTTGCCAGTAAGGAAGCAGTGAGTAAATCACTGCAATGGCTCACGGCAGATCAATTTTACAAAGAAGCTCACAGCAAAATTTTCAGCTCTATGGCCCAATTGTTTAATGAGGGCCAAGAAATCGATACAGTTTCAATTGTAAACCAGCTCAAAAAGAATAAACAGCTGGAAAGCGTCGGTGGTGCCTACTATATCACAGGGCTTGTTGAGTCTGTTCCCTCTGTGGCGAATGTTGAAAATTACGCTAAGATCGTTCTGGAGAAAGCAATGTTGCGACAATTGATCATGATCTCCCATGGATTATCCAAGGATGCTTATGATGATTCCCAGAGTGTTGACGAACTATTAGATCAGGCAGAGCAATCTATCTTTTCGATCTCGCAGCGACGGCTGCGCGGCGGTTTCCAGCATATTGACCCCATCCTCCATGAAGCATTTGAAAAACTCGATCAAATCCATTCCCGTACTGGCGATGTAACTGGCATACCTTCCGGTTTAGTGGATTTGGATGAACTGACCTCCGGTTTCCAGCAAGGAGAATTAATTATAATTGCCGGTCGTCCGGCTATGGGAAAAACATCTCTGGCTTTATCGATGGCCCGTAACGCTGCTGTAGATCATGGTCATGCAGTTGGCATTTTCAGTTTGGAAATGGCTAATCACCAATTGGCCCTGCGTTTATTGTGTGCTGAAGCAAAAGTAGACAGTCATTTAGTGCGGACAGGAAAATTGCCCAAAAAACAATGGCAGAACTTGAGTCTATCGGTTGGCATATTGGCTGAAGCTGCGATCTATTTGGACGATACACCGGCTATAAGTGTTTTGGAATTGCGCGCTAAAGCCCGCCGCTTGAAAGCAGAGCACAATATTGAAGTACTTGTTGTGGATTATCTGCAGCTTATGCAGGGACCCAGGGGAGTAGAAAACAGACAGCAGGAAATCTCCACCATTTCCCGATCTTTGAAAGCCCTGGCCAAAGAATTGGATATTCCGGTCATTGCTCTGTCCCAATTGTCCCGTGCTGTAGAGCAACGGGCGGAACACCGTCCGCAATTATCAGACTTGCGGGAAAGTGGCGCCATTGAACAAGATGCGGATTTGGTGATTTTCCTCTATCGTCAATGGCTGTATTCCCAGGCAGATGAGGATAGGGGTAAGGCACAGATCATTATAGCTAAACACCGTAACGGACCTACGGGTTCATTGGATGCGGCGTTTATAGACCGCTTTGCCCGTTTTGAAAATTATGCGGCTATTGGTGATGAAATTGAAGCCGGGGTGCCCTTCTGATGCAAAATCCCTTATCCAGGTTTATTCCCCATCTTGTAGGTGAATATCCTAAACAATTTCTAGAATTGTATGAGCAGATCAATATTGCTGCTGATGATGAAAAAGAAGAAATCAAGCGCCTCCTCTGGGAGGCGTATGATTTTGGGATCACACATCACGAAGGCCAAAAACGTAAGTCCGGTGAGCCATACTTCAACCATTGTGTGGAAGTAGCCAAATTGCTGGCTGAATGGAAAATGGATCATATTACGGTTATCGGTGGATTACTCCATGATTCAGTTGAGGACACCGGTGCTTCCCTGGCAGACATCAGGGAAAAATTCGGTGAGGATATCACCAATCTTGTGGATGGTGTTACCAAACTGGGTGGTATCAAATTTACCAGCAGGGAAGAAAAACAGGCCGGTAATTTCATGAAAATGCTCTTATCCGTTGCCAAAGATTTACGGGTAATCATCATCAAGTTTGCGGATCGACTTCATAATATGCAGACTATTGAACATTTGCCTCGGCTGAAACAACACCGCATTGCAGTGGAAACTCGTGATGTTTTTGTACCCTTATCTCACAGGATGGGTATGGCCAAGGTCAAGTTCCGTTTGGAAGATCTGGTGTTCAAAACGCTTAAACCTAAAGAATTCAAGGACTTGGATTCAAAGATCAAATCGAGCCGTAAGGAACGCGAGAAATACATAAAATTATTATCGGACCCACTGCAAAAAGAATTAAACAAATTAGGCATTACAGCAGATATTTATGGCAGAGTTAAATCCCATGCGTCTATTTATGGAAAGATGGTTAAGCGAGATAAAAAGTTTAAAGAAATCTATGATCATTTGGCCATCCGGATTATCGTAGAAAAAATTGAAGACTGTTATTTGGCTCTGGGCATTATCCATAATCAATGTACGCCGGTCCAGGAGCGGTTCAAGGATTTTATCGCTTCTCCAAAATCGAACGCCTATCAATCTATTCATACAACAGTTATTGGTCCGAATGGAAAATTGATGGAAATACAGATTCGTACTCATGAAATGGAAGCAACGGCAGAAATTGGTGTTGCTGCACACTGGCAATACAAGGAAGGCAGCATCAAATTGAAAGATGTGGACTCACATGTAAAATGGCTGCGAGAATTGGTGAATATTTTGCAGTCTGAATCTTCCGATCCCAAGGAGTTCATGAATCTTTTAAAGATCGATCTTTTTAGTAATGAGATATTTGTTTTTACACCCAATGGAGATTTGGTACAACTACCCCTTAAATCCACGCCGATTGATTTTGCGTTTCAGGTGCATACAGAAGTGGGGTTGCATTGTCTCGGTGCAAAAGTGAACCAGAACATTGTTCCGTTGAACACCAAACTTCGGAATGGCGATGCCATTGAAATCATTACCAGCAAAACACAAAAACCCAATTATGGCTGGCTAAATTTTGTTGTTACAACCAAAGCCAGGACGCATATAAAAAAAGAGCTGGTTAAACAGCAATTTGAAGAAAGCATTGCACTGGGCCAGGAGATTTTGATTAAGACGCTACGACGTATGAAAATGAAAGCTATGTACAACGAAATCGAAGGATCTTTTAAAAAGTTCGGATTTAATAAGGTCGAACAATTGCTGGAAGCCATTGGCAAAGGTGATTTAACCATTCGAGATATACTGCACAAAATCAATCCAGAAAAAGAAGAAGCCCTGGAAAAGGATACTCCAGAAGCAGAAACACGCTTTTTTGATTTTGCCCGTTCAAAATCTAAGGGTATTAAGCTGCAGGGAATTTCCAACTTGATGGTTTCTTTTGGAAAATGCTGTAATCCAATTCCCGGTGATGAAATGATCGGCTTTGTGACCAGGGGCCGAGGTATTACAGTGCATCGGACAGATTGCAGAAGCTTACCGTTATTGAGTAAGGAATCTGACAGGCTTGTTCCGGTTGAATGGGATGTTGATAAAAAAGATCTGTCCAATGTGCGTTTAAAAGTAGTGGGAGAAGACCGCAAAGGTATGCTGAATGATTTGACTGATTGCATCAACAAATCTGATATAAATATCGTCAGCGTGGATTCCAAAGTAAAGGATGCCATTGCTTCAACATATTTTATTCTTCAAGTTAACAACCTGCGGCAGCTGGAACGCGTCATCAAAAAAATGGGCAAAGTAACTGGTGTGGATTTCATTGAACGGACCGGTCAGTCCGTATAATCTATTTATAACAAAATATTATGCACCGCATCCTTGGTATTGATTATGGAGAAAAACGTGTCGGTTTAGCTCTTTCGGATCCAATGCATATGATTGCTTCTCCTTATAAAACAATTCCAAATAATCCTGATCTAATTGTAGCTATCCAATCCATAATGAAAGCTGAAATTGTTGAATTTGTTGTTGTTGGATTGCCAAAAGGAATGAAAGGACAGGAAACAGCACAGACAAAACATGTGAACAGTTTTGTTGAAAATCTCAATCAAAATGATATAAAAGTAGAATTGGTAGATGAACGATTGACCTCTATAAGCGCCAAAAAAGCATTGGTGGAGCAGGGCATAAAAACAGGGCATAATAAAGGACTCATTGATCAGACTGCAGCAGCTATTATTCTCCAGCAATATTTAGATAGTCAATAATAATGAAGCTGAACAATTACCCTGATTGGGCGCTGGCCATCCTTTCAGGAATATTGGTGGGTGTGTCTTATTTACCCATCCCGGCTAGAATTTTAATTTATATTGGACTGGTACCCCTTTTACATATCTGGCTGAATAAAAGCGTTAAAACCAGTGCGTCTATGTCATATTTAGCTGCTGTCACGGCTCACACAATCGCCTTTTACTGGATGGGTTTGAATCAAGGTGCGACAGTATTCATTGCATTTTTATCTTTAGTTGCTGCCGTTTTTTACCTGGGCATATTTTGGGTTTTAGTTGGCATTGCTATTTCATTTTTACAAAAACAATTCAAAATAGGTTTAATGATGTTTCCCTTTGTTTGGATCGTCATGGAAACTATCCGCAGTTTCGGGTCCATGGGTTTTCCCTGGGGTGATCTGGCGTTGACTCAAGTTTCAATATTACCCATGATTCAAACAGTTGACATTACCGGAACTGCCGGGATTGCATTATTTATCTGCTTCCTAAACGGATTATTTTATTTGGCTTTGTCTGCAACCCGGCCAAAACAATATATTTTTGGGGCAATCGTATTGTGGGGTATCGTTTTTGGAATTGGTTCATGGCGTTTTAATGAAGTGGAAAAAAAATCCATTGCATCAGACTTTTCAATCGCTGTTATACAGCCCAATGTGAATCCTGTACAAAAATGGGACCGCTCTTTCCGCGCTGAACTTATTGCGCTCATGGATTCATTAACGGTAGAGGCGATGGCATCGCAGCCAAACCTTGTATTATGGCCTGAGTCGGCTCTGCCGGTATATTTGCGTACATCTCCGGTACGAAAACAGATCCAGGCCCATGTTAAAAAAAATAAAATACCAATATTATCCGGGACTGTAGACGTGGAAACAGATAAAGATAGAAAACATTATTATAATGGTTCGATTCTGCTGAATACTGATGGTTCACATGAAATGTATCATAAAATCCACCTGGTACCTTTTGCAGAGTATGTACCATTATCATATAAATTTCCGCAATTAAAGGAATTAAATTTTGGGCAAGGGAACTTTGATCACGGCAGTGAATACACCATATTTAATGTTGATGATAAGCGTTTTGGTAACATGATTTGCTATGAGTCCAGTATCCCTAGGATAGCGAAAAAATTCGTTGTATCAGGAGCAGATTTTCTTACCATCCAGACCAACGATGCATGGTCCGGTGATTCTCCCGGCGCATACCAGCATTTTGCTCTGGCTCAATTAAGGGCTGTAGAAAATAGAGTGCCAGTCGTGCGTAGTGCCAATACTGGTATTTCCGGGATTATTGCTCCTTCGGGGAAAGCAGAACAAGAACTCGCGTTTTATGAGCAGGGCATTATTTTTGGATCATTAACGTTTCTTGCACAAGATTGGTATACTATCAGTGGTGATGTATTCGCCCTGATGTGTATTTTTATAGGTTTAGGATTAGTCATTTGGGAATGGGTAAGAAAACAGTCATAATTATTTCGATTTTCTGCGCTATAGCCTTTGGTCAAAACAGCAATGGCTTAAGTCCGATAGTCAAATCTTTTTTACTGCCTGGCTGGGGAGAGTATGCCCTTGAAAAACCGAACCGCGGACGAATATTCATCCTTTCAGAAACTGCATTATGGACATCTTTTGCCGGAGCATTGATTGTCAGCAATAATTATACTGACCTCTTTCAGGCATATGCTGCTGATTATGCCGGAGTTGAAACCAATGGTAAAGACAGACAATTTTGGGTGGATGTCGGCAATTATGAATCATTGGACGGCCACAATGAAGAACACCTGCGCTTTCGGGATTTTGATGCAATTTATCCAATGAATAGTGAATGGCACTGGGAATGGACTTCTGAAGAAAAACGCCTTCAATACCGCGATTACAGGGTCGCCAGTGATACATGGAATCTGGGCGCTAAATTCATTGCCGGCAGTATCGTAATCAATCATATCGTTTCTGCCATCGATGCACTTTATCTTCAGCGCATTTCCCAGATCGAGGCTGTATCTATGCAGCCCATGATCAATATGGAAAACGGTTATTCCGGTTTAGCTCTTTCCATACAGTTTTAAGTCATGACAGTTCTTTTTAAGCAGCCACTAATCAGGCTCTGGCTGTATTTATCATTTTCAACTGCAGTATTATTAAGCCCAACATTGTTTCACTGGCTGGGTTATTTATTACTATTCAATCTTCTTTTATTGATAGAAAAAGTTGCAATAACCCGCATTTTACGATCATTACGTTCTTTTATCTTTTTTCTGCCGGTTATGATTGGCTTTTACTTTATTATTTCAATAATCATGAGTCAGTCAACGCTTTTTCAAATATTTGTTGAAATTGGGACTGCCATGATTAAGTTTATTTTGGTGATGGCAATTATGAATATGTATACCATTGGTTCTGGAACAGGATCTGTTTTCCAGGCACTACGCAGTATTTGGGTACAATTCAATAAACCATGGAGAAAAGCAGAGGACTGGTTTTTGTTTATGGAAATGACATTACGCTTTTATCCCTCATTGCAACGCGATTGGAGCCGCTGGCAGGGGATTCATAAAGCACTGGGTTTGAATGTTGAAAAAGGAAGAATTCAGCGCTGGAAGGAAACCGCCCTGCAATTACCCGGTATGATTATGATCCATTTACACACAGCCGATGATATTGCCTGTGCAATGACCCTGCGCGGCTACGGACGGCAAATACCTCGGGGGGTTGCCCAGCCAATTCCATTTACTAAAGCGCATTTTTTCATATTGCTGATTATTTCATTTATATTTGTTACACTGCACAACATTGCCCAGATTTAAAATACAAATACAATACGACGGTTCTGCTTACCACGGCTGGCAGGTGCAAAAGTCAGACCGGTCTATTCAGGAAGAATTAGAAAATGCTTTATCAATTTTAACTAAAGGTGAAAAGATTAATGTTATTGGTTCAGGCCGAACGGATAGCGGTGTCCACGCACTGCGGCAGATAGCTCATTTTGATTGGGAGACAGACATGGCCACTTGTGATATAATACCAGCCCTGAATGGCAATTTACCGGAAGATATTCGGATAAACGATTGTGCCGTTGTCTCCGGCGATTTCCATGCCCGGTTTTCAGCCGTTAAACGGCAGTATGTATATCACTGCCGGACAGATGAATACATTTTGGACCGCAATACAATCTGGCAGACAGGCCCGCTTGATTTAAATCGTCTCAATGAGCTGGCGGATAAAATAGTTGGGGAACATAATTTCACTTCATTTTCAAAATTCAATCCTGAAATAGAAAACCGTGTCTGTAACATTTATTTATCTGAATGGTCGAATGAAAGTGGAATCGTAAATTACAGGGTAGCGGCAAATCGGTTTTTACACCACATGGTGCGCTACCTCGTTGGGACGATGGTTGAAGTTACGCGCAAAAAAATGACCAAATTAGAATTTGAAGAAATATTGAATAATCCTCAGGAAAATGTACAGATTTACAAAGCACCAGCCCAGGGACTCTTTTTAGAAAAAGTGGAGTATAATGGCGCGGATAATTTTTAGTATTCTGTTGGCATTGACCATGCTGAACGGTCAGTGGGAGGTCGATGCTTCCCGGCATACTGCTATAACACGAGCCATCGAATCTGTGGAACCTGCCGTTGCATCCATCAGTGTTGTGCAGATTCAAGATGTTTATAATCCTTTCACCCGCGACCCCTTCTTTGATTTTTTCTTCCCTGAACGCAGTCGGAAAAGGGAAGTCCATAGTTCAGGTTCCGGTGTTGTCATCAGTCCTGATGGTTATGTTTTAACCAATTATCACGTCATCGAAAATGCCACGGAAGTGATAGTTACACTGCCTGGAGGAGAGGAATTTGAAGCAGAGATTATTGGTACAGATTATATTACTGATCTGGCCCTGCTAAAATTGAATGGTCGAAATTTTCCGTATGCAACTTTAGGTGATTCCTACGATCTGATTATTGGTGAATGGGTCATTGCCCTGGGAAATCCATTTGGACTTTTTGATATCAGCAAACAGCCCACAGCCACCGCAGGTATCATTAGTGCTGTGGATATGGATTTCGGTCCTCAAAAAGGCCGGGTATACAAGGACATGATCCAAACTGACGCAGCCATTAACCGCGGAAACAGCGGCGGACCATTGGTGAACAGCATGGGGGAAGTGATCGGCATAAATACATTTATTTATACTGCCTCTCAATTTACTGAAGGAAGTATTGGTATCGGATTCGCCATTCCCATCAATTTGGCAAAAGATATTGCTGAAGAATTAAAAGTTTCGGGGAAAGTAGACAGAAGTTTTTCCACGGGACTGGCTGTTGAACGACTGACTGCTGAAGTTGCAGAATATCTGAACGTACCATTCACAAAAGGCGTTATTGTAGTGGAAGTGGAAGCAGGCAGCAATGCTGAAAAAGCAGGAGTAGAGATAGGTGATATTATTTCAGCTGTTAATGGACAGAAGATCAACAGTTCACGGGAAATTTTAAAGATCATTAAAGAAAGTGACCTGCGTTCCGGAAACCGCATTAAGCTTACGCTCTATAGAGACGGCAAAACATTAACAAAGTATATAATCCTGGCGAGAGTACAATAATGCTAGCTCCTGAAGGAAGAAAAATACTGGTAGGGCTCATGGTCGTTACCTTTGTTTGCGGTGTCACGGGGTATGGATATGAAATGTCATACCTGAAAGTGTTCTACTATATTTTCGGGTTGTTATTCGTTTTCAGCCTCAATTTTTTCCGTGATCCAAAACGCATAACACCTGCAGGTGAAAATCTCCTCATGGCACCAGCCGATGGTAAAGTTGTGTTAGTCAAAGATGTAGATGATGATGTAGTGGGTAAAGCGAAACAGATATCCATATTTTTAAATGTTTTCAATGTTCATTCAAATAAAATGCCTATTGGCGGTATCGTGGAAAGTGTAGACTATAAAAAAGGTGAATTCAAAGCTGCTTTTAATCATAGTGCCAGTGATGTGAATGAACAAGCGATTGTTGTATTATCCCGCGGTAACCAAAAAATCAAGGTTAAGCAGATTGCCGGACTCATTGCTCGACGTATTCATTGTTATGCAAAGGTAGGTTCATCGGTTAAAACGGGTGAACGTTTTGGTTTTATAATGTTTGGCTCTCGTACCGATCTCATCGTACCTTTCAATTCTGAAGTCAATATTAAGGTTGGTAACAAAGTAACGGGAGGCATGACCATTATTGGTCATTTCTCCCCTTGAATATGAAGCAAAAAGGTAAAAAGCGTCGATTCATTCCCAATCTCATCACTGTGATAAACATGTTTCTGGGATTCATGGGTATTGTCATGATGATCAAAGGTGACCCCATCCGCGGTGGCTGGCTGATTCTGTTTGCCGGTTTATGTGATGCAGCTGATGGTAAACTGGCCCGGATGCTCGGTATTCCCACCAAATTTGGCGTGGAATTTGATTCCTTTGCAGATACAGTATCATTTTGCGCCGCACCATCATTATTGGTCTATACTGTTTATGTAGAAGGACTTCCACTATTGTTTGGCGGTTTGATCGCTTTTACGCCATTATTATTTGGGACGATTCGACTGGCACGATTCAATATTATGCAGGAAGATGATCCAAAATCTTTTTTCACTGGTCTCCCCACACCAATCAATGCAATTATTATTGTCAGCTATATGTTGTTCAACCATCAGGTTTTTGGTGAAATGGGTGATCCGCGCATTGCACTGCCTATGATTGTAACGTTAGGTTTTATGATGGTAAGTCCTGTACGCTTTGCAAAATTTCCACTTTTATCTTTTAAAAAGGGCAAGTCAAATACACTGCAGCTCATCGGCGTGGTTTTGCTTATAACCAGCGCCATCTTATGGCAAGGGATTGTGTTATTTCCACTCATGTCATTTTATGTTCTGTGGAGTACCGTCAAGTGGATGATCGACCACGACCGCTTTGAAAAAGAAGTCACCATTCAAAAATAATGGCTAAACGTTCAATAGCACTCATTACAATTACATTGTTTGTAGGCGCCATGGCCGGTACGTTAACAGGGGAGTTATTAGGATTGATCCTTCCTGAAGGCGTTGTAAAAGATTTTTTTCTTACAGGCGTATCATTTAATCTTGGTGGGTTAATGGGTAATGATAGTGGTGTAATCGTATTAAATATGATTATGTTTACAATACAATTCGGGCTAGCCATTAAAATGAATTTCACCAGCATAATCGGTTTGGCCGGCGCATACTACTTCCTGCGATATTTAAGATGAGTGTTGTAAATTTCAGGGATAAAATTTTATAAAACGGAGATTTTTATGGAGTACACACTAATTCAAGCAGCCTTTGGTTATTGGGAACTACTGCTTATCCTTTTGGTTGTTTTATTACTATTCGGCGCCAAGAAACTGCCGGAATTGGCACGGTCTTTAGGAAAAGCATCTAAAGAATTCAAGGCCGGCGCCGATGAAGTAAAGCGGGAAATTGAAGATGCCGCTTCTTCAGTAGAAGATGATAACGAAAACTAGTAATTAAATTCTTATTATGGGCATTCGTCCATTATTTCACGATTAGAAACAAATCTAAACTATTTGCGTATAGAATGTCATAATGGTACGCGTAACAGGGACTTATGATATTTTTTGAACATCCATGGATTCTATTGGGATTACTGATTATCCCAGCTTATTTCATTTGGCAAAAACGACAAGGCTGGAAACATGAAGGCACCATGCGTATTGCATCATTACAATTGATCCCGGATGCATTTCGAAAGCGGGGAAATGCCAAAATTATATTTATTAATATTCTCAAGGTTATAACTGTATCTTTAATAATAGTAGCTCTTGCACGACCAAGGATTGTAGAAAGTATCCAGGAAAAGAATGTGCAGGTTGTGGATATGGTCATGGTGCTGGATATTTCCAGTTCAATGCTGGCGGAGGACTTTAATCCCAATCGCTTGGAAGCAGTAAAGCGCACCGCAAAGACCTTCATTCAAAACAGGGAAGAAGACCGTATCGGACTCTTGGTCTTTGCCGGGGAATCTTTCATTCAATGTCCCCTGACGGTGGATAAGAATGTATTACAGAATCTGCTTAAGGATGTGCACATTGCCGATAGGGAAGTGGACGGTACTGCCATCGGTATGGCCATCGCCAACGCAACCAACCGCCTCCGCTTCAGCGAGGCCAAGAGCAAGGTCATGATCCTCCTTTCTGATGGCAGTAACAACGCCGGGGAATTGGATCCGCTTACAGCTGCAGATTTGGCAAGCCAGTTTGATATTCGTATCTATACCATCGGTGCCGGAACAAACCAGTCCGTGTCTTTTATTCCCAATAGAGGTTATATCCGTAATGAGATCGATGAGAAAACGTTGAGAGCCATCGCCGATCGCACCGGGGGAAAATATTTCCGGGCAACCGACGAGAATATGCTGGTAAATATTTATGATGAAATTGATGAATTGGAAAAAACCGAGATCCAGGTGAAGGAATATACCCAATACAAAGAGCTTTTCGGCTGGCTCCTCATTCCCGCTTTGATGCTGGGATTGTGTTATGAAACACTGGACCGTTCTGTATTTCGGAGACGAACGTGATCCATTTCCGTTTTCCATTCATTCTATTGCTTTATGTTCCGCTCATATTCATGTGGCTTACGTGGACAATACGTGCTCGAAAAACTAAGACTGTTTTTGCTAAAAGTGATGGTGCTCTTGAGGAGAATCTTTTTCAGCGCGTGGATTTTGGCCGTATCCGCTGGCAAAAGCGTTTAGGCGTGTATGGGCTAATATTGTTGGTCTTTGCCGCTTTAGGACCGCAGATCGGTACGCGCTTGGCACCTGTGGAAAGGAAAGGTGTCGATCTTGTCTTTGCCATTGATGTGTCTCAAAGTATGGACGCCGAGGACGTAAAGCCCAACCGCCTGGAAAAAGCCAAGTTTGAGATCAACCAAATGATCCGTAAACTGAAAGGCGACAGTGTGGCATTGGTGGTTTTTGCGGGCTCCAGTCATTTATATTTACCCCTCACTACAGATTATGAAGCAGCACAATTATTTTTAGACGGTATCGACACACAATTGATTCCAACTCAAGGAACGGATTTGAGTACGGCCATGCAAACAGGATTATCGGCTTTCACCGAAGAGAGCGAGCATTATAAGGTTTTCGTTCTGGTGACGGACGGTGAAGACCACGAAGGCGCCGCCATTGATCTGGCGGAAACAGCCAGTGATCAGGACATGATCATTCATACGGTCGGTGTGGGTACGGAGACAGGATCACTGATCCCCTTAATCGAAAAGGACGGTTCCCGGGAATATAAGCGGGACCGCCAGGGAATTCTCGTTACCTCTGTGTTGAACGAAGGTTTACTACGGGACATTGCCCGTGCCGGAGATGGTGTGTATGTCCGTTTTGACAACCGTGCCACCAGTCATCGGGAAATCATGAATGCCATTGATACCATGGAAAAGCGCACCATCCAATCCCATGTCTATGCTGAATTCGAGGACCGCTACCAGTCATTCGCATTTCTTTCATTTCTGTTCTTAGGTGTGAGCATGATACTGCCTACAAGAAAAAAAGAAGAAAGCACCTGGAGGGGACGAATTGTATAAGATCTTTATATTTGTCTTTGCAGGACTGGTATTTGCCCAGGACGACGGCCTGAAGGCCTACCGGAATGGAGATTACGAACACGCTCGCCAGTATTACGAATCCATCCTGGAAGAAAAGGATGAGGATGACGCAGCTCAATTTGGCCTGGGAACCACTGCGTTTCAGCAGCAGGATTTCCAAGGGGCGCTGGATGCGTTTCAATGGGTCTTGGAAACAGAAGATAAAGAATTGCGATCCAAGGTCTATTACAACATGGCCAATACCCTGGTTAATCAAAAGATGAATGAGGAAGCACTGGCGTTATACCGCAAAGCATTGGAATTAAATCCCGAGGATAAAGACACAAAACACAATTACGAAATGTTACGCTATCAGCAGCAGCAGGATCAACAACAGCAAGGCGAGAGCGAAGAAAACCAGCAGCAGCAACGACAAGGTGAAGATCAACAACAAGAGAACGAAGGCGAAAAGAAAGAAGAACAGCAAGAGCAGCAACAGTCCAAACAAAGCAAACAGGAGCAGCGAGAACAGCAGGACCAAGAGCAACAGCAGCAGCAAGCAGCCCAGGAAGACCCGGAAAAACAGCAGGATTTACAGCATGCGCAGGCTATTTTAGACGCCCTGAAAAAGGATGAAAAAGTGAATCAAAAACGGCAAATGGCCAAAGTGCTTTCCAAGAAACTGGAAAAGGACTGGTAATGAGAATAATGTTGCCTATCCTGTTTTTGTTTGAGATTGCTGCCGGACAGTCTGTTACAGCGTCCGTGGATGTGAATCAACTGGCGGTGAACGAAACCTTTACTTTCAAAATCGATGCTAAAGATGCGGATAATATGCCCCGCATAAACCTGTCGCCACTGGAGAAAAATTTTACCATCATCAGCGGTCCTGCACAGCAAACCAGCTACCAATGGATCAACGGCAAAGCCACCTCCAGCAAAACGCTTTCCTGGACGCTGGTGCCCAATCAAAAAGGACGATTGTCAATACCGGCTTTAACTGTGACTGTTGATGGGAAAAAGCTGAAAACAAAGCCCATTCGCATAAATGTAAAAGGAAGTGGGCAGGTCGTGAATAAAGATGAATTATTTTTACTGGCGGAAATTGACCAAGATGAAGTGTATGTCGGCGAGCAGAGCACGGTTACCTATAAATTGTATACTCGGGTGCAGATGAGCTTGGAGGATATCAAATATCCGGAAAGTGTTGGTTTCTGGACAGAAGAATTATCGGTACCGCGCCCTCCAAGGTTTAACCAAACTACCATTAATGGTGTTCTTTATAATGTAGCGACGCTGTATAAAGTGGCGCTTTTCCCCACGAAAACAGGCGAGTTGGAATTGTCACCAATGACTGTGCGTTGCAATGTTCAAATTCAGAAAAAGCGGAAAAGACAGCGCAGTATATTTGACGATCCTTTCTTCAATAATTTTTACAATGAAACTGTACAAAAGGTGCTGCGTACTGAATCGAGAAAAATTCATGTTAAACCATATCCCTCGGGACAACCGGCGAATTTCACCGGCGCTGTGGGTGAATTCAAGCTTGCTGCATCCGTAGATACCGATAAGGTCAAGGCTAACGAAGCGGTGACCTATTATGTAGAATTACAAGGCACAGGAAATTTGAATATGTTCAGCCTGCCAAAGTTGGATTTCCCAGAAACAATGGAAGTTTTTCCACCCACAGCATCCTTCGAACAGAAACAACTTTGGGATCAATTCACAGGTAATATAAAATGGGAATACATTCTTATTCCACGTCAGGCCGGTAAAGTATTTTTACCGCGCATCGAATTGGCTTATTTTGATCCCAAAGACGAACAATTTCATTCCATCAGTTCCCGTTCTGTTGAATTGAACATTTCCCCGGCAAAAGATCAACTTACGTCCGGTACATCGGGATTCACCAAAGAAGAGATCGCACTGCTAGGCCAGGACATTCATTACAACGTGACTTCACCGCGGTCATGGATCGAGCGGGGCAGCAGGGGCATTCCTATCTGGGTTTGGACCAGCTATATTTTGGCAGCCGGACTCTTTTTAGCTCCCGTTACGTTTACTCGCTATCAGCAGCAGCGCATTGCCACCGCCGGCCAGCGCATGTCCCACAGAGCATTAAAACGAGCATTAAAGTCACTGCAAACGCAATCCAGTATTGAAAATGTTGCTTTCACTGTTTACACATATTTGAAGGAACGCTGGCAGTTGAAAACGGATAAAATGGATCCCCTTTTTGTTGAGCAGGAATTAAACGGAATTATACCACCGGAAGAATTAGAGGGATTAATACAATTATTAAAGGATTGCGATGCCGGGCGTTATTCACCCGAAACAATGACGGATCAAGATATCGCCGGAACGGCGGGAAAATTGCTTAAAAAAATGGACAGCCACGCATGAGAATTATTTATTTAGCATTGCTGGTTTCTAACTTGATTGCAGCAAATGCGGACAGTCTGTTTGTGCAGGGAAATTATTATTTCGATGACGAAAAATATATCCAGGCTGCTCGAACCTATGAGCGTATGTTGATTTCGGTGGAACATGCAGATCTGTATTATAACCTGGGGAATGCTTACTACCGCATGGGCGAAGTGGGGCACGCTGTGTGGGCCTATGAAAAAGGGCTGCAGTTTGAACCGCGGAATCGTGATCTCAAGCATAACCTGGAATTCACCAATACGAGAGTGAAAGACCGCATAGATATTCCGGAAGGATTTGTATTTTTGGATTGGTATCGCGCTTTTAAGAATTCCCAAACAGTGAATGATCTGCTTATTTGGGGAAGTGTTTTTCTTTTGCTGGTTGGGCTGGTCTATGCTTTGGGACAATTTAGATTTCTGGGTCGTAAATCAACTTCAAGACTGCAAACTGCTTTTGTTATTTTTACCATTCTTGCTCATGGAATTTGCTTGGATAAATATTGGGATGTGACAGGTATTGAAGAGGGGGTTATTCTATCATCAACAGTGAATGTGTACTCCGTGCCTGCGGTGCGGGATGAAATGATCGTATTCAAAATTCATGAAGGATTGAAAGCGGAGATCACACAAGTCCAGNATAATTGGATTGAAATTATTTTGCTGGATGGCAAGAAAGGCTGGATACCCATTAATACAATCCGTCCACTTACATGAAAAGATTANTACCTCTTTTAATTATATCTTTTGTGCTGGGACAAGAGATTGATCTCAAAAAGATTTTTGATCCNAACAAACATNGTGATGTCCAGCCCAAATGGCCGGTGATTATTAATAATGTTTTGCCGGGAGACAATGCTATTGATTCCATTTTAGCGGCAGATACGGTTCATTGGGTTACCGATGGTTTTCGAGTACAGGTTTTGGCTTCAAATTCCATGACAAAAGCAGATTCATTAAGTAACATTTTAAATTCTACTTTGGAAGATTCTGTATATGTTGTGTATGAAACACCCAATTATAAAGTGCGCATTGGTGATTACGTGGTCAGGGAAGACGCCGATAAAATGCGTCAGAACCTTCATAAAATGGGCTACCGTTCTGCCTGGGTAATCCGTACGCGGATCAAACCGCAACGGACGGGAATGATCATTCGGATAGGAAATTAGTATTTTTCATTGTTTCCCATATAGGAAACAACCCTTCAGCCGTTTTAATTTTTCGATTCAATTTTAACTGATATTCAGAGGAAATATGTCCGGTCATAGCAAATGGGCCACTATCAAACACAAGAAAGCCGCCACTGATGCCAAGCGTGGCAAGATATTCACCACNATTATTAAAGAAATTACCATAGCTGCCCGAGANGGNGGTGGAGATCCGGAAAGCAATCCTCGATTAAGGCAAGCAATCGCCAATGCAAAATCNGCAAATATGCCATCTGACAATATTACTCGTGCCATCAAAAAAGGAATGGGCGAACTCCCCGGTGTCAATTACGAAGAAACGATCTATGAGGGCTACGGGCCAGCTGGTGTGGCTATCATGATGGCATGTTTGACGGATAATAAAAAACGCACCGTTGCTAANATTCGTCATCTTATTACAAAATATGGCGGTAACCTTGGGGAAAATGGTTCTGTGTCATGGATGTTTGATAAAAAAGGACAGATCACGCTTAAAGCCAATAGTGTTGATGAGGAAAAAGTATTTGAAGTTGCTTTGGAGGTCGGCGCAGAAGATTTTGAAGTCGATGGGGACTTCATCATTATTTCCACCGATCCNTCTGATATCATGTCTGTTCTTGATGCGTTGGAAGAAAAAGGCTATGAAGTCGAATCCGCCAATATTGACATGGTGCCAAAGAATCTGCAGAATGTCGATAGTGATAAGGAAGAGTCTGTCATTACACTTCTAGAAGCACTAGAAGACCATGATGACATTAAAGCAGTTTTTACCAATTTCGATACCGAGAACTAATGCGCGTTATAGGTTTTGATCCTGGAATAAATGTGACTGGATTTGGAATCTTGGACTATAACAAGCGCAATGCCAAGGCTCATGGCTACGGTGTCATCAAACCGCCGCAAAAAAACCCGCTGCAAGATCGTTTGAAATATCTTCACGAAGAAACCATGAAATTGTTAAAAAATTTCAATCCGGATGTGGTAGCAGTGGAAGATATATTTTATCACAAAAACTTTAAATCAGCCCTCATGCTCGGTCAAGCAAGGGGAATGATCATTTTAGCCGCTGCAAGAAATGATATTGTCTGCACGGAATTCGCTCCGAAAAAGGTGAAGCAGTCGGTAGTAGGCAACGGCAATGCAACGAAGCAACAAGTTCAGTATATGGTACAGAATATTTTGAAATTGAAGGAAATCCCAACACCCTTTGATTCATCTGACGCACTGGCGGTGGGGCTGTGTTATATCAATCAACAGCAATTTGTCCAATGATCGATTCCATAAAAGGTAAACTATTTTATAAGTGTCCAACCCACGTTGTGCTGGATATGAACGGTATACGTTTGAAGCTCTCAATTACCGTTGCCACATACAATGAATTACCTGAAAAAGGTCAGGATGCAGAACTGCTTACATATTTGAATGTCCGTGAAGACCTACTGGAGCTATACGGCTTTATCGATAATGAACAGCGTAATATGTTTATGATGCTCAATACAATCAGCGGTATTGGTCCCCGATCAGCTATGAATATACTTTCCGGATCGAATCCAAAAGAATTCAAGAAGAACATTATCGCCGGTGATGTAAAATCATTGACGGTGATTCCCGGTATCGGACCCAAAACTGCCAAACGGATCATTGTGGAGTTGAAAGAAAAATATGTCGATCAGGATGATGATAATTTGGATTTCATGTTCGTTGCCGAGGACGGTATGGCCGGTGATGCAATTATTGCTTTAATGTCACTGGGATATAAGAGGAGGCAAGTCAACCAGGCAATACGGCAACTGGAAAAAGCCGGAGAACTGGAAGGCAGTATTGAAGAGATTATTAAAAAAGCTCTCGTTAAAATTTAAGGATTTCCATGAAAATCGCAACACGTATTAACCGTCTGGGTACAGAAACGGCCTTTGCCGTTTCTGCACAGGCTCGAAAATGGGCTGCCAAGGGAAACAAAGTATATCCATTTCATTTAGGTGATATCAATCTTTCAACACCACTGAACATTGTGGAAGCTGCCAATAAATACATTGTCGATGGAAAAAACGGCTATTGCCCTGCAGAAGGAATATTGCCATTACGTGAAGTTCTGGCTGATGATGTGGGCTTTAAAAGGGGAGTACATTTTGGTCCGGAAAATGTTTCTGTTCAACCAGGCGGGAAACCCACCATTGGCAAATTCATTCAAGCGGTTATGAATCCCGGGGATGAAGTGCTTTATCCAAATCCCGGTTATCCCATTTACGAAAGCCAGATAGAATATCACGGCGGTATTGCTGTGTCTTATCGTTATGATGAAACGGATACTGGTTTTGCTATTGATATTGAGAAATTAAAAACTTCAGTTACGGATAAAACCACAGCCCTGATCTATAATAATTATAATAATCCCATTTCCGCAGAATCTTCGCGAGAAGAAATGGAAGCACTGGCCCAAATAGCTATTGAGTATGATCTATGGGTGTTGAGCGATGACGCTTATTATGAGATGCTTTACGATACGAAACCGCAATCCATCGTAAATATTCCCGGAATGCAGGAAAGGTCGGTGATCTTATATACATTTTCTAAAAAATTTGCCATGACCGGCTGGCGTATAGGAGCATCCATTGGTCCGGAAACTGTGATCAAAGTGATCAATCAATTNAATGTAAATGATGAATCCTGTACAAATCATTTTCATCAATGGGCTATGGTAGAAGCGGTGACTGGCGATCAATCTGGTGCAGAGGCTATTTTGGGTGAATTACGTAAAAGAAGGGATGCAGCATTAACAGGACTTAATGCTATTGATTGCCTTAATGTAGCCAAACCGGAATGCACATTTTATTTATTTCCCAATGTCACAAACATCATGAAACATAAAGGGTTTTCAAAAATAGGTGAACTTCAAGAAGGAGCATTGCACAATTCAGGCGTCTCTTTTTGTACTCGCGAACATTTTGGGCGNCCTCAAGATGAGGAAACAGAATTTTATATTCGCTTTGCGTATTCGGGTATCACTGTGGAGGATATCACTGAAGGGATGGTTAAACTCAAAGAGTACTTCGAATCAAGTAATTGATTTATAAATGCAAACACTGCTATATCAAAAACACATCGATCTAAATGCACGGATGGTAGACTTTGCGGGGTATCAGATGCCAATCCAATATTCTGGAATTGTTCAAGAGCATTTGTCTGTACGTAATTCATGTGGAATATTTGATGTGTCCCATATGGGTGAATTCATGGTNAGTGGAGANAATACTGAAGCGTTTTTAAATCGTATGACTGTGAATGATGTAGCAATTCTGGATGCGGGCGATGCCCAGTATTCGGCCATGTGCTACGAGGATGGTGGTATTGTGGATGATATTGTAGTATATAGATATAATGATTGGTTCATGATTGTAGTGAATGCTTCAAATTTGGAAAAAGATTTTATGTGGCTGAATAAGCATAAACCGGATGATGTAGAACTTGTTGATGTAAGCGCAGAAACGGGGCTTATTGCCTTACAGGGTCCGGATTCAAGATCAATTCTACAGAAAGCTGTAAAAGAGGATATTTCTGATATTTCGTTTTATACATTCATCGTAGGCAAAGTTGGTGGCGCCAGCGCCACCATCGCCCGGACGGGTTACACCGGTGAATTGGGTTTTGAGATTTATGCCGATAATGATTCCATTCAACATATCTGGGATACTATCATGAATGTTGGAGGAATAACACCTTGCGGACTTGGATGCCGGGATACATTGCGGATGGAGATGAAATTTTGTCTTTATGGTAATGATATTGATGAAACAACAAATACCATAGAAGCTGGGCTTGGTTGGATCACCAAAACGCATAATAAAGATTTTATAGGAAGAGATGCGGTTATTTCAGCGAAAGAAAATAAAACTCGGTATTTAGCTGCATTTGAAATGGTGGATAGGGCAATTCCAAGGAATGGCTATACGATTTTTGCAGACGGAAAAGAAGTGGGTGTAGTGACCAGCGGAACTCATTCTCCATCCTTACAAAAGGGGATTGGACTTGGCTTTGTACAGTTTGATAAACATAAATCCGGAATGGAACTAGAGATTGATATTCGAGGAAAAATGATGAAAGCGGTTATTGTGAAACCTCCGTTTTATAAAAATGGAACCGCACAGTTATGAGATCGATTTTAGTTACAGGCGGCTGTGGATTTATTGGGTCACATCTAATTGACAAATTGTTGAGTCAGCGCAAACAGGTTATCTGTATCGACAATCTAAATGATTTCTATCATCCGGAAATCAAGCTTTTGAATCAAAAACCACATTTGGATTATAAACGTTATTCATTTCATAACGGTGATATTAGAAATGAATCTTTTATACGAGAGATTTTTACAACCTATACATTTGATACTGTGATTCATCTTGCCGCCATAGCAGGTGTAAGACCGTCTTTGGAAAATCCTGTCTTATATACAGATGTGAATATCAATGGTACGCAGGTTCTTTTGGAAGAAATGAAAGATAAGGATATCCAGAAATTTATCTTTGCTTCTTCTTCATCGGTTTACGGTAATAATGATAAGATTCCTTTTTCAGAAACAGACATGGTAGATCAACAGATTTCTCCTTATGGAACTACAAAAAAAATGGGTGAAGAACTTTGTTTTACCTATTCTCATCTATATGAAATACCGACAAGTTGTTTACGATTTTTCACCGTTTATGGCCCACGGCAGCGACCGGAAATGGCAATTCATAAATTTGTTCGGTTTATGCTTAATGAACAGCCGTTGCCATTTTTCGGCGATGGTTCCACAGCACGAGATTATACTTACATCCAAGACATCATTGGTGGTATACTTGCAGCGTTGGAATCAAACGACGATTTCATGATCTACAACCTCGGAAATTCTGAACCAGTAAAATTGGCTGATCTGGTCTCCACAATCAGTGACGTCACCGGTAGGACAGCCGTCCTTGATGAGCGCGATCTCCCTTCTGGAGATGTACTGCNTACATACGCAGATATTTCCCGCGCAGAATCACGCTTGGATTACACTCCTAAAACTCATCTATATGATGGTATCGTTCAATTTGTTGATTGGTTCAGAACCGTGAAAACAAAGCATCCCCAGCTGTTTTGAAAGACAGACGCCTCGAAATACTTGGTATCCTGATCATTACAACTTCGCTGTTGGTGTTTGTCAGTCTCATTGGCTATTCCCCCAGTGAAGATCCCGGCATTTCACCTAATGTCCAGATAGAAAATCCTTTGGGTATCCTTGGAGTTTACCTATCATATTTCTTTGTCAAATTTCTTTTTGGTTACTCCACATTTATATTACCCATTTTGGGAATTATTTGGGGTTGGCTCTTCTTCAGTCAAAAGGAATTAGCAACGTTTAATCGCATTGGGGGTTATGCAATTGGAGTTGTTGTCCTATTATCCGTAACGATTGGTCTAGTTGAAATCGGGATCAATGACCGCACCGGACTCGATTTTACCAGTAGCGGACTTGTTGGCGGTAATCTCGCCAATTTCCTGTACAGCTTTTTGGGATTGATAGGTACATCTATTTTACTGATTGCGTTATGGCTAGTATTATTACGGGGTTATTTTGAATTCAGTTTATATGGACCGTTAGAAAAACTGGGTATTAAACTAAATAAAAAGCGGGATGAGCAAAAACTCAAAAAAGAGATTGCTGTTACGGAAGACGCCAAACGTAAGCACACCCAGGAATTATTGAAGAAGATCGATGCTCAAAGACAAGAGGGAGATGAAGCATTAGCAACAGCAGAAGTTACTGAACCTATCGAAGAAGTAGAAAACGAAGAAGAATTAACTATCCCTGTTGTAGCACCCGTTCCATCTGCTCACATTCCGGCATTAACAGATGATGAACTCGTTGAAGAGTATTCTGAGGTCGATGATATTGATCAAGAAATAGAAACTGATCTGACTTCTAAAGATTCTCCAACTGATAAGATTGAAGAACATCTGGAAGCTGCTCCAGCTCTTGAAGATGAAAATATCGAAGTAGGTGAAATCATTGAAGAAGATGAAGTGAATCTGGATAAAGTGACAGAAAGGCAACAGCCCAAACGAGAGTATCAACTGCCCTTGTCAGATCTTTTAGCAACTCCTGTGAATATTTCAGATAGTATGAGCCGTGATGAACTCGTAGATCGTGCAAATTTTCTTACTCAATCATTATTGACATTTGGTGTGGAAGGGAAAGTGGTTAATGTAAGTCCAGGTCCTGTCATTACATTATTTGAAGTTGAGCCTGCAGAAGGTGTTCGTGTAAATAAATTTGTCCAGCTTTCAGATGACCTTGCGCGAGTAATGGAAGCCAGCCGAGTCCGTGTTATTGCACCCATTCCAGGTAAATCTTCAGTGGGTATAGAAATTCCAAATCTCAATCCGGCCACAGTATATTTCAAATCCGTTATTAATTCCGAAAAATTTGCCACATCTGATTCTAAGTTAAACCTGGCCATAGGTAAAAATACTACTGGAGAAATTGCAACACTTGATCTGGCTGATATGCCACATTTGCTGATTGCAGGAACTACAGGATCCGGGAAATCAGTTTGTTTGAATTCAATCATTTGTAGTCTATTGTACAGCTCCACTCCCGATGAGTTAAAATTTGTCATTATTGATCCAAAAAAAGTGGAAATGTCGTTATATCGGGCATTGGATGGCTATCATCTTTTAACAATGAAGGATATAGACGAACCCATTGTGACCAGCGTTGAGAATGCTGTTTATGCATTACGCGCTGTTGAAAGAGAAATGGGCCGCCGTTATGATGTGCTGGCAGACGCAGTGGTGCGCAACATCGGTGAATACAATAAAAAGTTGCAGGACAGCGGTGAAGCGATCATGCCTTTTATCGTCGTAGTTATCGATGAATTGGCAGATCTGATGATGTTGAATGCCCGTGAAGTAGAAGCGCCCATTGCCCGTCTTGCTCAATTGGCAAGAGCGGTTGGTATCCATTTAGTTATCGCCACACAGCGTCCATCTGTTGATGTAATCACCGGTTTGATCAAGGCCAACTTCCCTTCAAGAATTGCATTCCAGGTAGCCAGTAAAATTGACTCCCGCACTATTATTGATATGATGGGAGCTGAAAAATTGATCGGCAGGGGTGATATGCTTTATTTGGGATCGGGAGCATCTGATCCGATTCGTCTTCACAATGCATTTTTATCATTGGAGGAAATAGAAGCGCTTATGACCCATATTCAAGAACAACCAAAAGCTGCTGAATTGGTTTTGCCTAGTATTCGTGAAGGTCAAACAGTTGAAGGCGTTACAGTAGATGGGGGCGGAGACGATGATCAAGATGAACTATTGCATGAAGCCATTCGGTTAGTTATAACACATCAGCAAGGCTCTATTTCACTCATCCAACGACGCTTAAAAGTTGGATATTCGCGAGCAGCGCGTCTTATAGATCAAATGGAGCAGATCGCAGTTGTTGGGCCATTCACAGGGAGTAAGGCACGAGAAGTTCTCGTGGATGAAACTTATTTACTCCATTTAGAAGATTAAGGTCATGAATGTCCGTTTGTCCCTGTACGGGCTTATATTTTTTTCATTTTTAAAAGGGTCTACTCTTTCTGATCTTGATTCTTTAAAGATAGGATTGCAATTTTTTAGATGGAAAAAGATCGATGTTGAATTAAACCAATTTCAATATGGTCAGATATATAATTCAAATTTGTCAGTTTTCTTTATTGATTCAACAGATTATCTGATTGAATCTAAAGAACAAGATATTTTTGTTTCAGGAAACAATATCAAAACTTTTAACAAAAATACAAAACAGCTTATCATAGATGAACGCTTGCCTGAAGACAGAGATTTTTTTTCTATCCTAACAGGTGATATATCAGGTGTTTCCATATCAAATAAACGGAACGAAAAGGGTTTAATCACGTTTTCATTCGAAATGAAAGATTTTGGAATGAAAGGAACCATTTCTGTAACAAGTGGTAATTGGCATTTTGAGAACTTGTATGTTGTTTATGACAAGGATAATTGGATCAATTTACAGTTGGATAGTTGGCAAATATTAAGAGGAAGTTATATATTTTCAGAATTTGGAAAAGATGCCATGGAAGTGATTGATTTACGTGAATAGAACTTTAAAATTAATTATTGGGTTTGCTATAAGTGCAGCCGGCCTTTGGTATGCATTTCGTGAAATGAATTTTAATGAACTGATCGAATATTTATCACAAACCAATTTATCCTATATTTTATTAGCTATGTTAATCATGGTAGCAAGTGTTGCATTGCGGGCATATCGTTGGCAACTTATGCTGAAACCTATTCAAATTTTCACATTGAATCCCTTATTCGGATCAACAATGATCGGCTATTTTGGCAATGGTGTCTTCCCTTTTAGATTGGGTGAGTTGTTACGTGCATATGCTATTTCACGTAGCAATATGATCACCGCCTCAGTGGCATTTGGAACGATCATCTTGGAGCGTATACTCGATTTGATTGGATTGGCTGCTATGATGATCTTTTTCGCCATTTTTTCACCTTTAATGGAATGGAGTGGTAAAATATTAATAGGCCTTGTGGTGTTTACGATTGGAGGACTTGTATTTATTATTTGGTTGGGTAAAAGTCATTCCAATTTTCACGATAAATTTGTCCATTGGAAATTATTTCAAACTTCTACCGGTCAAAAATTGTTGGGAAATATTCAAAATGTATTTACAGGATTAACATCCATAGTTAAAACAAAGCATTCTGTTCAGTTGGTCTTGCTAACGTTAATGCTTTGGGTTTTATACTACATTTGTATAATACTTGTAGTCTTTGCTACAGGGCTTAAAATAACATGGGTCGCAGTAGGTATCGTTTTAATTGCAACTACAATGGCGATTATAGTTCCGTCAGCGCCGGGCTACGTTGGGACCTATCATGCAGCAGCAGTGTATGTTTTAGTTAATATTTATGGTGCTGGGTTAACTGAATCTCAGGCATTTGCTGTATTGATTCATGCTATTGGTTTTATTCCATTAGTGTTTATCGGATTTGGGTATTTCCTGAGCAGTTCAATTCATATCAGTGATCTTAAACAAGAAGAAATAATTGCATGAAAAATTACGACACAATTTTTCTTGACCGGGATGGTACGTTAAACCCTGATCCTGGATATATTAGTGATTTGAAGGATTTTCAGTTTTTTCTATTTACACTGGATGCGCTGAAAAAAATGTCTAATTGCTGTAAACGATTTTGCATTATAAGCAATCAATCAGGAATTGGACGAGGCTTAATCGATGAATTAAAATTGAATGAAATCCATGACTTTATCCGCAAGACTTTTACAGAAAATAAATTGGAATTAGTTGATATTTATTATTGTCCAGATCATCCAGACAACGCAACAGAATATCGTAAACCTGGAATTGGAATGTTTAATGAGGCGTCATCAGATTTTCATATAGATCTGCAAAGTTCATTGATGGTGGGTGATGCGGGTTCAGATATGGAAGTTGGCGCTAAATTGGGTATGGATACAATGCTTGTATTGACAGGGAAAGGGCCGGAAGCACTGCAAAAATTGAATAAAAATCTTACTCCAAATTTCGTTGTAGAAAATCTATTGGTGGGGGCAGAGTTAATTACATCATGAGCACTAAAATTGCCGTATTAATGGGGGGGCCTTCCTCTGAAAGAGAAGTATCATTGAGTTCCGGAAAAGCAATGTTTGCAGCATGTGCAGCCCTTGGATATGATGCCATTTCACTAGAATTTGAAAATGATATTTTAAGTCATTTGGATACTCTCAAAAGTGTTGATATTGTATTAATTGCGCTGCATGGCGGGATAGGTGAAAATGGACGGATTCAGGGAATGTTTGAAAGTCTTGGAATTCGTTATACTGGATCAGATGCATTGTCATCAGCTATATGTATGGATAAACATATCAGTAAATTATTAGCTGAAGATATTGGGATTGCCACTCCCAGATGGAAAAGAATTCGAAAAGGAAAATCCATTTATAAAAATGAGTTTGATTATCCCTTTGTTGTAAAGCCGAACAGTGAAGGCAGTACGATTGGCCTCACTATTGTTCATAATGAAAATGATTATGATTCCGCTGTAGAAGAAGCATTCAAATACGACGATGAAATTCTCATAGAAGAATTCATTAGTGGTAAAGAAATAACTGTTTCTATTGTTGGCGAAGACGTATTACCTATTATAGAAATCAGGCCTGAACATGGCCTGTATGATTATGAATGCAAGTATACGAAAGGTTTGACGGAATATATTTGTCCAGCTGAACTGAATAAAGATTTGACAAAAAGGATAAAGCAAACTGCTTTTGAAGTTTATAAATTATTGAAATGCCGCCATTACGGCCGTGTAGATTTACGATTGGATAACAATAATCAACACTGGTTTCTGGAATTGAATACGCTGCCGGGTATGACGGACACCAGCCTTGTACCGAAAGCGGCAAAAGCTGCAGGCATATCATTTGAACAATTAATCGGTAATATTATTAAACAGTCTTTAGATTGATAATGGAAATCCGTTTTTATAATACACTCACCCGAAAAAAAGAAATTTTTAAACCCATTAATAAAGGCAAAGTGTCACTTTATACCTGCGGACCAACTGTATACAACAGGGCCCACATCGGTAATTTTCGTACTTTCATTTTCGAGGATGTCTTAAAAAGGGTATTGCAGTTAGTGGGTTATAATGTGAAACACGTAATGAACATCACAGACGTAGACGATAAAACGATTAAAAAAGCGCATGAAGAAAATAAAAAACTGAATAAAATCACGTCTAAATATACCTCAGAATTCATGGAAGATTTGCAAGCATTGAAAATATTACCTGCTGATTTGTTTCCTGCAGCGACAGATCATATTCAGAATATGATAGAAATGATTTCAATACTCATTGAAAATAAAAACGCTTATGTAGCGGATGATGGTTCCGTTTTTTTCTCGATAGATTCAATTAATGATTATGGCAAACTTGCTAATCTAGATTTGAAAAGACAAAAACAGACTGACAGGGTAGCAGCAGATGAATACACAAAAGATAATCCCCGGGATTTTGCCTTATGGAAAGCATGGAAAGTAGAAGATGGTGATGTATTCTGGGATTCACCATGGGGTATAGGTCGACCAGGATGGCACATGGAATGTTCTGTCATGTCCACAAAGTATTTAGGAAACCATTTTGATATACACTGTGGGGGAGTTGATAATATTTTTCCCCACCATGAAAATGAAATTGCTCAGTCTTGCGCTGCTTTGGGTACTGAATTTGTAAATATATGGATGCATAGTGAACATTTGAATATGGCAGATGAAAAGATGAGTAAATCATTGGGGAATATTAAAACAATACCTGAATTATTAGATGATGGACATTCGGCTGAAAGTTTAAGATATGTATTAATTAGCAGTCACTATCGATCTAAACTTTCTTTTTCAAGTAATAAACTAGATGATGCTAGAAAGGCGGTTCATAGAATTAATGATATATATAATAGATTACAAGGTATAATTAGTGATGGTAATTCATTTCCAAATGAATATGATCAATTCATTGAAGCATTAGTAGATGATTTAAATACACCTAAAGCTCTCGGTATCTTGTTCAATTATTTAAAAGAGCTCAATCGTAAAATTGATAATGATAAATTGACTGACGAAGAATCATCTAGGGGTATTTTATTTATAAAAAAGGCAGATGAGATTTTTTCATTTTTAAAAGACAAAACAGTCATTCCCGATGAAATTGCAAAGCTGGTTGCTAAACGAAATGAAGCCAGAAAAGATAAAAATTGGGAATTATCTGATTTATTAAGAGAAGAACTCAAAGAAAAAGGGTGGATAGTTGAAGATACTCTTGATGGCAGCAAGTGCTACTCCGCTTGAAGTACTAATAATTACTTTATAAATATATTAATTATTTATCATAAAACACCCTTGCGGAATACTCATTATTATATCTAATTTTAAAGGCTTTGCATTCCCTGGTTTTCGCTTAATCATTTTTTATTGATTTCTCGACGGTTAGGTTTGCCCGAATTGAATGATTCAAAAAAATAAGAAAACCCGGCATGCCGCCGTAGCTCAGCTGGTAGAGCAACTGATTTGTAATCAGTCGGTCGGGGGTTCGAGTCCCTTCGGTGGCTCACGCTCTTTAAAAATGAAATAGTCTGTTGGGGAGATGGCCGAGCGGTCAATGGCAGCAGACTGTAAATCTGCCGGCGTACGCCTACGGAGGTTCGAATCCTTCTCTCCCCACGTTACGC
>PAWC01000010.1 GCA_002713385.1 Fidelibacterota bacterium | reverse complement strand
ATGTGTTAAGCACGCCGCCAGCGTTCGTCCTGAGCCAGGATCAAACTCTCCATTGTATGTTTGATTCTGTACTATCGATTTGTGTCTCAAATTCACTGACGAGTCACGCATACCAAATTTTCAAATAACAAAAGAGCTCTGCGCAAGCTGCGCAAAGCCCACAAAAATACTTACTTAATATAAGGTAAGTCAATATTTTTATCGAAGATATTTTGACTATTTTTACTGTGTAATAAGCTCCGGCTCCGGGAAGTCCATAAAACGGTCAATTGTTATTTTATGTGTCACTTTACCTACAAAACGCTCTACACGGGCGTGATTAGCATCATCCACGTCAATCCATGTCTTCCAGATTCCACCAATATATAATCCCAAACCGACAATTGTCGGAGGAATCAATATTTTAATATTTTCAGAAGATAATTTTATACTTTTTGGGAATTGATACCCTTGTTGTTGTATAAATGCATCATCTTCTGTTTTAATACCATTTGACAAAGGAAATACATTTTGATTTGATTGATCAAAAGCCAATTGTCCCGATTGCGTCAGGGTTGTAGATGAAAGCATCGTCGAAATGAGCACCATGGATGCCAACATCGCACCTGCTGATTCCCACTGTTCTAAATAGGCATGACCTCCCCCCGGAACAAGCGAAGCCGCCAGAGAAAGCCATTTATTTCTTAAAGGCACATTTGCAGACGCGTCAATCGCTTTAAACATTGGTGCCAGTCTTTTAGAATAATAGGGGTGGTCAAATTGTTCTTCTGCTGCTAAAAACGACTGCCGGGCTTCAATCCATTTCAATTTATGAAAAAAGGCATAACCGCGGAATGTAAGATCATATGGATCTTCTGATAGTTCTGTTTTCTCCAATATTTGATCATATTCTCCTGCTTCTAACAGCAAATACATTTTTCGGTATCCAGCGGCCCTGAATACCATATCCGCACTATTTGACATTTCCTGGGTGCGTGTATAATACAATTCAGCCAAGTCCGGATTTTCAGAAAATTCATAACTCTGGGCGATATAATAATAGACAGCTGTTTCCAAGCTGTCACCGGGATAGCGGTATAAATACTGNAAAAGNCTTAAAAGTGCTCGTTCNTGGAAACCTTCAGTTAAAAGAAAATCACAGAATGAAAGNAGCTCATGTTTCTGGAATTGAGTATAGTCCTGCCAGTCNTCCTGAGCNTGCTGGATGGAGCGGTACTGGTCCTGCCCCAATAATGAGGAAACTAGCAACCCAATTAATAGTATGTTTTTTATGTGCATAAAAAAATTCCCCTGACCTCAAGGACAGGGGAATTTATACACTTTGTGTTAAAATCTAAACTGTTTAGCGAAGCAAAAGCATCTTTTTCTTGGCAACAAAGTCACCGGCGCGTAACTCATAAAAGTACACTCCGGATGCAACCGAGTTGCCATTGGCATCCAGTCCGTTCCAATCCAACATGTGATGGCCAGCATTCATATGCCTGTTAGTAAGAACATTCACCTGTTGGCCCAAAAGGTTATAGACAACCAGTTTTGCCATGGCTTGCTCCGGCAGGTCAAAAGCAATGCGCGTAGTTGGATTAAAAGGATTGGGATAATTTTGTGACAAGCTGAATACGGTTGGAATAGCATCATCACCGATACCCATTTCAGATGTATTAAAGGTAATAGCATTATCTGAATCAGGATAATCGCAACTTACGTTCAATAGGTCCGGCGCCATGGATGTACCAGGCAGCTGCACACCATCCAGCCAGAACGTAATCGTCGCTGGAAGGCCTTCATGGCCATTGGGTGCTTTATAAGTCATAGTAAAGAGACTGCCTTCTTCACCATCACCAGCTGTCTGAGCACGGTTTGTGCTGTAGGCCATCACTTTTACGTAATCATCAATTTCATTGCTCAACAGCTGCATGGCATTGGAACTGGTCACAGGATCACCGTTTTCATCAAACACATTTTCCAGTTTTTCACCTTTATGCACAACACCCATATCTCCATATTCAAGTGCTGAACCAGCATCATGATACATATCCATTTGAATGCCACGGATAGGTTCATTATCAACAATTTTGACAATAAGCGTCACCGTGGAATCCTCAGGCATGCCCGAAAGAGTGGCTTCAAACCCAAGGCAGGCGCAGAGCCCAGTGGCAATTACCTGTCCATAATTAGGGTTTGGAGTACCATCAGGTAGCAAGGTGCGGTTATCCATATGATATGAAGAATCTGCCGGGCAATCCAATGCCTGGGCAAATCCTACAAAAAGTGCAAATAATATTATTAATCTTTTCATTTTCTCTCCTACAGGGAAAGTTACGGTAAAAGCTTTATTTCACCAATAACATCTTTTGTGAATGCTGCTGGCCGTTTAAGTATACATTCAATATATATACGCCTGAAGCGGCCATTGCACCTAATCTGTTTTTTCCATTCCATTTAATGCTGTGATATCCAGGTTCAACATCTGAATTCAACAATGTTGTTATCAAGCGGCCGGATATATCATGCACAACTACCTGCATATGCCCTTGTTCTGGAACATCAATCTGTACTTTTGTGACTGGATTAAACGGATTGGGGAAATTTTCATGAACCTTAAACGACTGTGGGATGCCAGTGATTTCATCACCAATTGCCAGTGCAACCACCAGAATACTGACATCAATATTAAACTGGCCAACGTTGGTTGAAATGGTGACTGTCCCAGTATATTCACCATAATTCATAAACAGAGTACTGATATTAAACAGGATTAATTCAGTTGTATTGGCTGCAATAGATCCGTTTTCGTTATTGATTGTCAACCATTCAATTTCATGAGTGATTGTATAATCAATCGTAACATTACCGGAATTGGTCAAAGTCAGTAAATGAGTGACAACTGAATTGGGTTCAAGTGTATCTGACAAAGCAGAAAAAGATAACAACAAAGGCGATGCTTCCCCAGTACCACTTAATGAGACTGTAACTGTCGGATCGGTGATATCATTTGAATTTATTGTCAGCGACCCACTGAACTGACCTACAGAATCCGGAATAAAATACAAGGATATTTCTGCTGATTCACTTGGTTCTATGGATAATTCAGATTCATNAATGAAGAAATATTCGTTGTCAAAATNAAAGCTGCTGATTTCCAGATCATCAGAACCAACATTGAATATTTCTAACGATACGAATGAGGTATCATTTACATAAGTATCATTAAAAGCAATTGCTGTCGCATCCAGGCCAATTTCAGGAAAGCCGGTAATATCCAACGTAGCTGAAATTGTGATGGCTGTATCTGGTGTNTCAGCTGTGAAAATAGCGTCACCATAATAGGTGCCACCGTAAGTGGCTGTAGCATCAAAGTTAATGGTGACATCCAGATTACCATTCGCTGGAACAGTGATTGTTTCATTTTCGGTGGTCATCCATACCGGTGCGACGGGATTTTCAAGTAAACCTGGCCGGTATGTCGCCACCATGGCGTGCATCCTATCCTTTTGACCCGGAGTAAACTCCCAGGTACAGCCGTCACTTGTATAGGTCATATAATTATGGACTGGATCATTCCCCGGCATAGTCGGGCAGCTGTCCAAGTTACCATTGCATTGCCACAGGTAATCATCATGGTGCGCTGGTGTATCATCTACACCATCGTTACCGGTTGTACAATTTCCTTGAAACGTATGATGCAAGCCTAAATAATGACCTATTTCATGTACTGCCACATCACCATCGTAACCACCAGCATAGGGTAGGGTCCGGTAATCAAGAACAATACCGTGCATATAACTGCCTTCTGGCCATGAATTTGGCATGTATGCATATCCGGCTACTCCATCAATAAAAATATTTGAAGTATAAACATTTAAATAATGGTACGAATCAATATTCAGAGCCTGTTTAGCGATGGCATCGTATGTATCNTACATATCATTAAACCAGTCATTGTTCACTGTACGGTCAATTATATCCAGTGTAAAAATAAAATCATGATTAGCAAAGGTATTATTTAGCCATGTTACCTGCTGGGCAATTTGCTGATCAGATATATTTCCCACACTGTTGTCCTGATGTATCACATGCCAGGCGATTTGCACGTTGACAATATTACGTGAACTGCGTCCTTGCCGCTCCAGCCAACGTTCGACCTGATCAATCGTCACCAGCAAATCTTCAGGATTTGGATCGGGTGTACCACAAATCAGATCTTCAGAAAATCCCAGCCCGTTTGGGACATCCGGGAGTCGAATATCTTCCTGAACTGATAAGCGACCCAAAGGCGGAATCCATGTTTGGTCGACCAAAGTTATGGTTAATTCTACATCACTTGATGTATTGTTGGTAATAGTGATTGTACGATCAGCGGATTCACCATAGTTTAAATTCTGCAGCAAAGTATCCTGGGATACTTCAATATCATCTGCAAATATCAAACTTGCAGATGCAAATAAAAATAAAGTGAATATTTTCTTCAACTTCTANCTATTTGATGTAAATCATTTTTTGGTTGTGATTGTATTTTCCAGCGTCTACACGCAGGATATATATACCTGCGGAAACCTGGCTGCCAATATCATTTTTACCCTGCCAAGTTAAATCATACACCCCGGTGTCCAATTCAGAATTGAGCAGAGTTGCTATCCTACGACCTTTCAAATCAAACACAGATGTGGATACGTTTGAACGGTCCGGGATTGAAATTGTAAATCGAGTTGATGGATTAAAAGGATTGGGGTAATTAGCGCTTACAGCAAATTTCATTGGAATTGTTCCGTCACCGATAACCAAAGGTTCTAAAATTACCATCTGTAAATAAAATAATATCGATCCCATATTTGAATTCAAAAAAACATTGCCTTCATAAAAGCCTGGAGTCATAAATAAACTGTTAAAATTGAAGGTTATGAATTGTGATTCACCATTNACCAATGAACCATCCCCGCCTAGGACTGTAACCCAATCTACTTCATAGTCAAATTGGTAAGTTAGCGGATCAGTTCCTGAATACGTCATTTCCAGATAATTATTGGAAAATTCATTGGGGAATAAAGTATCTGTTAATGCTACAAAACTCAATTCCAAGTTTGGTATACCAGTGATTTGTAAAAAAGAAGGCAATAATACAATCGTATCTATAGATGATTCTTCAAAATAAACATTTGCTGCGTAGTCACCCCCTATAAGATCCGTTCCATCAAAGGTAAACATCAGATCTAAAGAACCATTAGCAGGCACTTGAAACACATCAGCTGTAGTATAAATCCAATCTGGTGCTATGGGATTTTCCAACAACCCAGGGCGGTACGTGGCGATCATATTCTCCATACGCGCACCCTGGCCATCTGTAAACTGATTTAAACAGGCATCATCGGTGTAAGTCATAAAATTATGAACCGGATCCATCCCGGGATCGTTAGGACAGGTATCTGTATTGTTACAGCTGTAAATATTATTGCCATCATTTTCCTGCGGAGTATCAGCAACATTGTCATTCGTTGCAGAACATCCATTCAGAAAGGTATGTGATAAACCCAAGTAATGACCCACTTCATGGGTAGCAGTATCNCCTGCGTTATACGGATAAGCTGTCCCTCCTGGAAGGCAAGAATAAAGTAAACATACNCCATGCATATAACTGTTTTCCGGCCATGAGTATGGCATGTATGACCAACCCAAAAGTCCCGGCATATTACCAGTATAAATATTCAAATGATGTACCGGATCGATATGTAGCTGCTGTTTATACGTACTCTCATATTGTTCCATATCATTATACCAATTGTCATTCATCGTATAATCAACACTAACGAGNGTAAAGATAATATCATAGGGCGCATTGGCATCATTGAGGACTTCTATCTGGTCTATGATCATATCATTGGAAATATTGCCGGCTCCATTGCTGGAATAAATCACATGAAATGCTACCTGTACGTTAACCATATTACGGCTTGTCCGGCGCTGGGATTTATTATTCTCAATTGTATTTTGTACTTGAGATAACACATCATTTGATGTAGGCGCTGTTCCACAGCGTACACCATCTACCCAATTACCATTTTCATCTTGATACTGGATATCCGGTTCCATATCTCTAACAAGTGCCTTGCTTTCAGGTGCAAAGCGGTCAGCATAAAAAGGACGCACAAGGTTTGCTGTAGGTTGCTCTAAAATACTGATGTCCAGATTCACGGGGAAAGCATTGCTGTTGGTTATGGTAACAGTTTCTGTTGTTACTTCACCAAATTGAATTGTAGCAGTTAATGTATCTGGAGAAATGGTAATGGAATTGGCAAGCAACATCCAAGGGACGCTGATTGCAAATAATACGTTGTAACTTTTATTCACTTAATGTTATTAATGTTGGAGGGCGCTTGTAAGCGCCCTCCAATTTGAGTCTATTTAAGCAGTACTAGTTTCTTCGTATCTGTATAGATATGACCAACATCAGAGACAGCCATCATTCTGTAAAAATACATTCCTGAAGGCAAACTGCTGGCATTCAACTGGTAACGATAATGACCGGCATTCAGGTTTTCATTATTCACCAGTGTTCTTACTTCTCGTCCTGTAAGATCAAATACTGCCAAATGCGTTTTGGCAAATTCTGGTAATTCAAAAACAATATTCGTCACCGGGTTGAATGGGTTTGGATAGTTCTGCTTCAATGTAAAATGTTCAGGAATAGTATTCACTAAATCATCATCAATTGCAAGTACACCTGAATCCACATCAGCACGCACCATGAAATCCCCATCTAAGTAAAGGTAAGCCCATTCACCATTTGTACCGACCGGAGGATCGCCTTCCACATTAATATAACTGCGGAAATCAGGATCCGAGAGGTCAATACCGATGGGCGGTGTATTGGATGTTTCTTCCCAGCCTACGTAAAAATCTCCACCACCGATAAAAATATGTAAACTGGACATATCTTTTACATTCCAGCCCTGGGCCAGTTGCATAATAACACCACTGGGGGGGGTCCATTCAGTACCCGGCAGACCATCTTCTCCATCGTCATCCCAAACACGAACACCGCAAATCCCCGGCGATGCGGTGGGTACGTAAAATTTGACACGTTTAAGCTCAGACGGATAATGCAACGGTGTCACTTTTACGGCCATATAATTACCGCTGCCGACATTTGTGCTTGTCTCGGCTTCACCATCATCATAAGCGATTTCATGAATGGTTTGTGCTTCAGGTGTCGTACAGGAAGCATTGGACATAGGACCTTCTTCAGTGCCATACTGTGCTGTAACCTTGTAGCAATATTCTGTATCATTTTCCACAAGGTTATCTATGTATTCAGCATCGGATAAATATTGGCCATTGAACATAAGATTGTATTCACCACCGGCAGTGCTGCGGTAAACATTGTAAACGGCATCAGCTCCATCGACATCAACATTCACACGAATAGCCCACTCCCCATCAGTAAGACCATAGTTATTGGCAATCGTACTCCAATCCTGCCAGCCGCCAAGGTTGGTCCAAGAATGGGCCTGATCACCAGGGACATCAGAATCGATTGCACAAGCTATGGTTTCGGTGATTTCATAACCAATTATGAAATCACCTGTAAATGCCCAGTTGACAGTTTCTTCAAGCCATTGTCCGGCTGTTGTTGTTACAGTCGCAGAATATAAAGGATTTGCATCAGGACCACTGAGTGAAATTGCATAACCATAAATATTGGTTGTACCGCTGAGATTCTCATCCCCATATACGGATACAGTATTCACTGTCACCGTTGTGGCTCCAAAAGGCATATCAAATAATGTACCGCAAACAGACGTTCCCGAAGACATATAAATGGATTGACTCGGATCAAACTGCCCATCATCGTAGAGAATATCTCCTCCGCTCCCTACATTAAGATCATTCCAGGTAACATAAACTGAACCGTCACCAGCTTCAGCGTACACACCGGTTACAGCAGGAAGTGTCTCTTCCAATGAAACTTTCCAAACATGAAAATCATCAATGTATAAACCACTGCCATTACCGCCATCATCATTGTCATCTATACGTGCAACAAATCTGAATTTCACATCAGCACCTGAATGTTCAGTAATATCTAGTTGTGTATTATTGTTAAATGGATCTCCAGGCATATATGTATCCCAGCCCACATTGACACCGCCGGGACGAGAGTCATCGCCATAATCATAAAATACGGTTGTCCACTGATATTCAAATCCATTTGTCGCTACCATATCAGTAGCTCCTTCTGCATCATCTTCAAACAATACATTACCGCCAGAATCTTCTACAGAAATATCATCTAACCGGAAACCATCGATGGTAGCATCATCAGGTGTACTATACGCGGGGTCAGATCCAAAAGCAAAACGGATAATCACATCCTGGCCAGCATAAGCTGAAAGACTAAAGGTCACCAAATGCCACGCCTGAAGACCACCCCAACCAGCTGCAACCTGGTTGAGTGAACCACCGGTATCGTATTCTGGGTCATTGTAGATCCAACCATAACCACACGTGAAGTCGTAGAGGTCACTACCGGTCAGCAAACTCCAAGTGACTCCATCATCACTGGAAATACGCACATTTGCGGCATCCCAGCCGTTAGTGCACGTTCCAGCAACTGTTGCACCAGCTGGATCTTCAATGCCCCATTTCATTTGGGCAGATAGGGTACCACCCCCAGTTGGAATTGAAATTGTTGGCGTATCTAAAAATTGTACCCAGGCATCACTATACCCTCCAATATTCGGGTCAGCACACCACCAGGAACTGCCGCTAAAAGCACCGTTGGTCGACGTATGAAAATAAATGGGTTGTTCATCCAAATTAGCTATTTCCACGCGATAATAATCTTCTAGGAAATTATCGCCATCGCCATCGAAATCNGGTAAATCACACCATAGATCAAAATTGAATTTGATCAACTCATTCTCTGTTGCATCCGGAAGTGTAATGGTCGGTGTCAGTAATGAATTTTCGGTATCATAATTATCGTCATCAATATGGAGACTGGTAGAGGGACTGCTGTAACTGGATGATGTTTCTTCCCATCCGGCACCAAATGTCCAATCGGTTGTTCCGCCTTCCATATCATCCAAAAAAATGGTGGTCGTGTCAGTGCGGTTGTCCACTGAACGTGCTGAAATTTCACTATTATTTATGCTGTTGGATTTAAATGTCGGCTCATCAGCAGCCTTCTTCAAAGCATGACCCCAAACCAAGGTGAATGACAGTGTCATTAGACATATATATCTTGTTAACTTCATGAGTTTCCTTCCTGATTATCTTTAATTATAATTATTTATTTAAAGTCTAGAAATTTACGTACAATAATTGATTTTCCCGAGAACCACATTAAGAATTCATATGAATAACAATCTATTGCCTGCTGTTACTTATTGTTATCATAAAATTGCAACTCTTTTCCAATTTACCTTTNATAATAATACTAACCGGTGACAGNTATCACAGGCTAGAATTCCAGTCCCAGACCCACCTGGTGGGNGANTTTGAGGATGCCGAAGTCCANAAAGGCATAATCGATNACNATGGNNAANGCNCGTGTTTTTAAACGTATCCCTCCTCCACCGCTGATCGTGGCTGTATCATGACCCAACCGTGCGCCGCCGCGTATGAAACCCAGGTTCTTAAATCCATACTCCAGTCCGACATGCCCTGTAGGGGTATAATCATTGGGAACAACACCATCAACTGCAAGGGTCAGGCTGTGTACCTGGCTGCTATAAAATACACTCTTGGGACCCATGAGCTGATTCTCAATNCCCAGCCGGAAAACCAGGGGCAAGGGAAAGGGCTCTGTTACCTTATGCAGGACACCATCCACATCGATAGTATCAGGCACGATCTGCTGTAATCCATCACCATAATACTGCACTTCCGGGCCGAAGTTGGTGACACTCATCCCCAGAATAAAACCGTAGATGCCGGTATCAAAGTTGGAACCGATATCAAAGGCCATGGTATTCATGGCCACTGTATGGATATCATCACGGATAAAGTTCAGGCTTANACCCACCTTCAACCTGTCGGTCAACCTTCTGCCGTAGGTGGTCCGAAACGCAATGGACTGCACATTAAACTTTGCCCCGGTGCCNTCGGGGTATTCCCTGTTGGTCACATCCATGGGACCGGAATCAAGGTAAAACAGGTGAAAACCGGCAAAGTCTGATGCGGACAGCTTACGGGCATAGGACACCACATTATGGGTGATATCAGCTACATAGTTGGTCCTGAATACATACCCCTCTTGTCCTTCAACAAAGGCAATGGCTGCCGGGTTATAGGATACGGCNCCAATACCACGGCCGGAAGCAACAAAAGCACCGCCCAGGCCCACCGCCCGGGGATGGGTCTCCAGCTTCAGCCAGTTGGCAGCAGATGTGGCTACCTTCGTTACCACCTCCGGTATGTCTCGGTACTGACCCCATATCATACTCATACTCATTAATACTATCAAAATTAACCGTACCATTAGCGCACCACTGCAAATTTGCCGATATGTTCTTTGCCTTCAGCTTCTACAACAAAAATATAAAGTCCTGGGGCAATCGTTGAGCCATCATGGTTTTCCCCGGTTTGCATATTCCACCATTCATTACTGTCATAAGGATCCGAATGAGCAATGACAGTGACCAGTTCTCCTGTCACTGTGTAAACAGAAATGCGGCATTCACTGGGGAGCCTTGTAAAACGGAGACGACGCTCATCCTCCTCCTGGAAATGAGAACGGGAAAAATATGGATTTGGCACCACACTGATTTCCTGCAGTGTTTTTGTACTTATATCCAGTTGTCGGCCCAGCATGGACATATCCACAAGCCAGTTGTCACCATCCACATAGAACTTTTCAGTACGCATAATGAGCGAATCACCATCTTCCCAGATATAATATGGCCGCCACGGATTATCGTTTATTCCATCACTATCATCATCATAAAATTCAGCAGTTGGTTCTGCGGCAATAATATCTTCACGAGCCAGCCACATCATGGCTTTATAATAAACTAATTCATTCTTCTCATAGGTACCGGTTTCTGACCAGGCTAAAGAGTCACCCAATATTTTATAAATGGGAAAATTTAATTTTAATGAAAATGTATAAATGGCTTCAGGACCGTCTGCTGTCTGTAAGGTATCACCCCAGAATTTGATCTCCTCATTGCGCGTCCAGGCACAATCAAATGCACCCAAATCATAATCAGGTGGTAAAATACCCATAACACCTAAATCTTTGTGAGTCAAAGAGACTTTTTTTCCTGTGGTCAGATTGGTAATTCTGAATGGCAAAACAGTCGGGAACGTATTACAGTAAACATTTTGTACAGTATCACCGCGTGGTGTATCGAAAAACTCGATTAAATAATCAAAATTCAGCCGCCTGTTATAGGTGTTCTGGGTGCTATATTCAAAATTAAGATCTATTAATAAAGGTCCCTTCAAGATATTTAAATATGTGGTTGTATCTCCTGTCCACTCATAGTTTTCGATGGGCACTTCATCGGGGACAACGCGGGGCATATTATCAAATTCAAACTGAATACCACTCACTTTATTACTGATGACACCTACATCTGCAATCATTTTGTATTCAGGTATGAAAATGCTACCACCATTTTCTGAAGCACCCGGCATATCACGCAGCGAATCCTTTACACTTTGTGACAAAACCAAGGAATCATACGTTGCTGCGATTGTCAACGGTATTTGGGAATCAGTATTATCCACTTCATAAACATAGATTCGGGGATTTTCACAGGCCATATTCTCGACAGCATCATCAGCAATTGTGGCCTGGATTTCAAATTTTAATAACTCATCGGATAACTCATACCTATCTACCACAGCATAGGTTTTATCACCTGTACCAATAGTACCAGGTTGCCGGACAAATAAGGTATCAATATTGTCCGGATCAGGAAACCAGATATTGCTGGCATAATATCCGGGTGTTATGGTGACATAATTTTGATCCAACGGGGACGATCCAAAGTCGCTTTCCATACTGGCTAACCCGCTGCTATTCGCCTCAAAATGATCAGGGTTAGATGGTGACCAGGTCGTATCAGCTGTAAATATACCATCATTATCTTCATCTGTGTATTCGATCTCGTAGGTTCTCAGTCCCATATCGTAAGCCGTTAACACATAGGTATATTCCATGCCATCCAGGACGGATGAATCAATAAAGCTGTGGACAAGGCCTGTATTGCTACCCAGGTACTGTCGTGTATTCAAGGGATCCGAACCTGAAATTTCAACACCTCTTTTGGGTGTTCCATCATTGTCACAATCATCACCATATACACAAAAAGATTCATCTTCATCTGCCGATAAATCGAACTGGACATAAGCTTTCCAACCGATAAAATCACCATTATGATCATAAAGCCTGTCGTGTACTCCACCCCAGGTTGCGCCACCATCCGTACTGCGGTAAATTTTATATCCTTCAAAATCAGCATAATTAGTCAATGAATCGATGGATAATTCAGCGGCATTATTCCATGATAAATACACCTTTTCATGATCGACAGTAGCATATAGTGTTGGGGTAATGGGTGGCAATTGACCTGCAAGGACATTCAAAATTAAAAGAAAAATAATGGCATTTAATTTTTTCATTTAACTATTGCTAGAATTCCAGTCCCAGACCCACCTGGTGGGAGATTTTGAGGATGCCGAAGTCCAAAAAGGCATAATCGATCACTATGGTTAATGCCCGTGTTTTTAAACGTATCCCTCCTCCACCGCTGATCGTGGCTGTATCATGACCCAACCGTGCGCCGCCGCGTATGAAACCCAGGTTCTTAAATCCATACTCCAGTCCGACATGCCCTGTAGGGGTATAATCATTGGGAACAACACCATCAACTGCAAGGGTCAGGCTGTGTACCTGGCTGCTATAAAATACACTCTTGGGACCCATGAGCTGATTCTCAATCCCCAGCCGGAAAACCAGGGGCAAGGGAAAGGGCTCTGTTACCTTATGCAGGACACCATCCACATCGATAGTATCAGGCACGATCTGCTGTAATCCATCACCATAATACTGCACTTCCGGGCCGAAGTTGGTGACACTCATCCCCAGAATAAAACCGTAGATGCCGGTATCAAAGTTGGAACCGATATCAAAGGCCATGGTATTCATGGCCACTGTATGGATATCATCACGGATAAAGTTCAGGCTTACACCCACCTTCAACCTGTCGGTCAACCTCCTGCCGTAGGTGGTCCGAAACGCAATGGACTGCACATTAAACTTTGCCCCGGTGCCATCGGGGTATTCCCTGTTGGTCACATCCATGGGACCGGAATCAAGGTAAAACAGGTGAAAACCGGCAAAGTCTGATGCGGACAGCTTACGGGCATAGGACACCACATTATGGGTGATATCAGCTACATAGTTGGTCCTGAATACATACCCCTCTTGTCCTTCAACAAAGGCAATGGCTGCCGGGTTATAGGATACGGCGCCAATACCACGGCCGGAAGCAACAAAAGCACCGCCCAGGCCCACCGCCCGGGGATGGGTCTCCAGCTTCAGCCAGTTGGCAGCAGATGTGGCTACCTTCGTTACCACCTCCGGTATGTCTCGGTACTGACCCCATATCATACTCATACTCATTAATACTATCAAAATTAACCGTACCATTAGCGCACCACTGCAAATTTGCCGATAT
>PAWC01000009.1 GCA_002713385.1 Fidelibacterota bacterium | reverse complement strand
TGAAATTATACAAAGAGAATACGATCGTATTATTACTTTTCTAAAGTTGGAAGAACACAGAAACCAAAAACTACCTCAGCTAAAAGTAGCCATGAATAGAAAGGAATATGAAACGAGTATTCATTATGCACTGCACCATGTTGTTGATTTTCTGCGTGATGGTAACATGATGACCATCGATGATTGGGTAAACCCAGCAGATTATACGGGTTTTGATGATCTCGTTCAATTAGAAGAGCGTCTTACTGGTGATGATGATTCAAATGAAGAATTTTTACCAGAAAATTCTAGTATAGATACTAAAGTACGTCAGCGGGAAATATTACCTGGAGAAACTCATGAATATATTGGGCATATGCTAGATTACCAAAGGCAGGATCGTCTTGATTTAAGTCCGATTCGCAAAGCTGAACGGCGTTTTAATATGGGATCTATGCGTACGGAAGGTTGGGCAGTAGCTCTTGAAGAGCTATTAATGCAAGCTGGTGTACTTGATGAACGCCCACAAAAAGGCAGGGAAATGGAATACCTAATGAATGCATCGCACATGAGTCTTGCCATACCAGATATGAAAATGCATGCTAATGAAATCAATCTAACTGAAGCTAGACAACTTTGTGCAGAAATTATGCCGCGCGGCTGGTCACAAGAAAATGAAGATATGGTTTGGTTTGAGATGCAATCGAATATTCGTAATCCAGGCGGATTTCACAGCAATGTAGTCACAGGAAAAGCTTATTTTATAAAGTTATTTAGGGAAAGAGCAGTGCAATTGGGCGATAGTTTTGTAATTAAAGATTTTATTGATGAATTCCTATCATTTGGAATCATACCTATGCCTCTTATCAGATGGGAAATGACTGGTAATGATGATGAAATAAAAATGCTTCAGAACTAATAAGTACATGAAAATAATAGTAAAGAACATTATTTATTTATTGTTTTATGGATTAATTATATCATGCAATTCAGATAATAATATTCCATCAGTAAAGAATAAATATCAAGACTTGGTGAAGATTTTTCAAGATTTCAGGGCTATTCAAAAACCCTCTATAACTGATGGAGTACCTGATTATTCACCAAAAGCAATGGCTCATCAAAAAGCATCTTTAGATAATCTTCAAGCCCAACTGGGGCTTATAGATACAGCAGGGTGGTCAGTTTCCGATAGAGTGGAATACCATTTGGTTAAAGCAGAAATGCATGGACTCGAATTTTATCACATGGTGCTTAAACCTTGGTCAAGGGATCCAGGTTTTTACCTTCAGACTCAAGATGGTGCCGGCCCAACTCGTGCGGCATACTTTTATATTGACGAGTTTCCTATAAAAGATGAAGAATTAACTGAAGCAAGGATCAAATTAATTGCTTTACCTGAAGTGTTATCTCAAGCAAAGAAAAATTTAACCGATGGTGCAGGTGACCTTGCTTACTCCGCTTTGCATTATTTGCACTATGAAATCATACTTTATGAAAGAATTTATAAAAAGATTAAGGATCATCACCCTGAATTAGAGTCTATAGCCGCAAAAGCTTTAGAGGCAGTTAAGGAATATGATTCCTGGCTGAAGGAAAACAAAAGTAAAATGACCGCTCAAGCTGGCGTAGGAAAAGATAATTATAATTGGTGGATGAAGAATGTACAGTTGATTCCCTATACTTGGGACGAATTGTATGATATTATTATGCGTGAAGATGATCGGCTTTTAACTACGGTTGCTATGGAAAGAAATCGGAATAGAGATTTACCTGAACTAAAGCCCGTTTCTTCCAGGGATGAGCATGCTCAACAGAAAATAGAAGCATTGAGGCATGTAATGGAATTCACAAAAGTTGAAAGTCTTTTTACAATTCCTGAATGGATAGGATTTGAAGAATATCTTGGTGGTGCTAATGCCCTTGCAACAGGTTGGAATGATAATTTTGCAAATAGCTATGTAGGTTCCGGAGAAACTGCTGAATGGCCAGGTGTTAGGGATTTTTTTCATAAAACTGCTGATAGAGAACCTTTACCAGAACAGACTCATGAATTTATAGGACATCACTTGGATCATGGATTCCATAGACGTGATGATAGGATAATTCTTGGTGCGGATCGGCAGTATGCAATTGAAATGATCAGATTGGAAGGTTGGGCCTTCTGGCTTGAAGAAATGCTGATGCATGCTGGATACCTTGATGATAAATCGGCGCGGAGTCGTGAGATTGTGTATTGGCAGGCAGCATTTCGCACTTGCCGCGCTGTTGCTGATTTAAAAATGCATAGTAATGAATTTTCCTTACAAGAAGCGATAGACTATGTGGCTGAGTGTGCTCCTAATGGTTGGAATATTCCGAATGGTCCCCACGCGTGGTATGAGATGCAGACAAATCTCAGGTATGTAGGCTGGCACATGGGTATGGTAATCGGGAAACTAGCTATGAATCAAATTATTGCTGAAAAAATTCGTCAGCAGGGCAATGACTTTTCGTATAAAAGATTTTTTGAAGAATATTTTGCAGCGGGAATTATTCCCATGGCGCTAATTCGGTGGCAGTTAAATGGCAATGAAGATGAAATAAAGTTTCTTATGGATGAATCATAACTATTTTCCAAAAAAAGGAATTATAAATAATATGAGAATAAATTTTTCTAAGGTAATTGCCATAATACTCCTTTTAATAATTAATGATAATGGATTATCTCAGAATTATGAAGTGTATTATGACTGGGAACTAAGTTGCACTGCACGCAAAGATAAGTTCGATTTTATTCTCCCTAAAGTAATGCGAAGGCACAACATAGATATGTGGATAATTATTGATAAAGGACATGGTGCTGAACCATTATACCGGGATTTTGGCCCGGCAACGAGTTATGGGAATGGTATAATTATTTTTACTGATCGTGGAGGTGATCGAATTGAGAGAGTTGTTTTGGGTGGAGAAGGAGGTATGATTGAAGACTGCGGTGCCTTTGATTATTTTGCTGATCCAAATGATATTAAGGAATTTGTTACTGAAAGAAATCCGAGTCGTATAGGTGCAAATTATTCAACTGCAAAAACATTGTTGCCGATGGAAGGTAGGCACGCAGTTGACGGGCTATCATATACTGATTATAACAATTTGAAAAAAGAATTAGGAAAAATATATGCAGCTCGATTGGTTTCGGCGGAACTATTGATTTCCGATTTTAGGTCAGAAAGGGTCATTGGTGAAATTATTGAATTTTCAAAAGTTGCCAATGCTACTATTCGACTAATTTCTCGAGCATTGTCTAATGAGGTCGTTGTTGTAGGGAAAACAACGCAACTTGATATTGGATGGTGGCTTGAGGATAAACGTCAAAAGTTGGGCTTTGAAAGGGGCTGGCAACCAACAGTTTACTTAAGTCCTCCTAATGGTATTGAAATATCCAATTCCACTCGTGTAGTCCAACCAGGAGATATAATGCAAATTGATTGGGGAATAGGAAAAAATAACTATTTCACTGATTTAAAACGGGTGGCTTATGTGCTTAGAGAAAATGAGACGGAAATCCCAAGTTGGGTTCAAAAATCATTCGATAATTCAGTTACAGTAAGGAATATCATTCAAAGAAATGTTAAACCGGGCAAAACGGGAGAAAATATACTTGAAGAATTAAGAAAGTTAGTTCGAAAGGCAGGTTTCATATATACCGAGTTAGAGCGCCCAGGTAATGTTCCTGGAATTGAAGTAAATATTGGTATGCATTCTGCAGGGAATTTAGGACATGATCAAGGGGGATCCATATTCGCAATATATCCAATTCGAAAAAAATATGTAGTTCAACCAAATAGTATTATTTCAGTGGAATTTATTGTTTTTACGCCAGTAGAAAAATGGAATGGAAGAAAAGTCCCGATGAATATAGAAGAAAATGCTCTGATTACTGAAAGAGGCATTGAATGGCTTCATCCTCCACAAAATCATGTATTATTGATTAGGTAAGCCCCTCCCTATTTTATAATTATATTTTATTAAAAAAGAAAAGTTATTTTCATACGTATTTTCTTTTAATATATTACTAATATATTTATTTGGAGGTTATTTGCTAGTTAAGTTGGAGTGGGTATGATTTATAAGTGTCTCATTAATAAAAGAATTATTCCTATATCTTTAATGTATGTTGTATTAGCAATAGTACCAGCTTGTAGTTTATTAGATCAAAATAATAATTNGCCGGAATATGCGGATTTTTCTCTTGAGGATATTAATCCNAATTCTCCTTCATATGGCAGTCTTATAGGGCCGTCTTTTTATAACGGAGATGTTTCGAGTTATTATTTTGGAGATCAAGGATGAGGGCTTTGTGGGTCCCGGTTCGGTACCCTGAATTCTATTTACGAAGAATTAGTTACAGAAGGTTATCTGGATATAAAAATAATTGGGATAAATGGAATCGATTATATTGGTGAAGATTTAAATAATATGATAGAAAACCGAGTATTACCATGGGTACAAGATAATGAAAGTGCTAGTGTTTGGAATAATTGGCAAGTTTCACTTCGTGATTTCGTGATTCTTAACCCTGATGGAGAATATTATTACAAAATTAATTTAACAGAATTTAACCTGAGTATTGACGCAAATTACGAAAACATAAAACAATTATTACTGGACGCAAGAAGTGATTAATAGTGCTAATTAATTTTCTAAAAAAGCTCAACATAATTTACTTTTCAATTAGCATACTGTTTTTTATTAGTTGCGCATTAGAAAAGAAAGAATTAAACCAAGACAGCTCCACGTCTTTTATTGCTTATCAATCATACATAAATGGAAAAAGCATAATTTTTACCATGAAACCTGATGGTTCTGAAATAAAACAATTAACAATAAATAACTATAATAATAGCTGGCCGCGGTGGTCGCCGAATGGAGAAAAAATCATTTTTGTTAGCGATCGAGATGGGAANGATGAAATTTATATAATGAATAGAGATGGATCAGGACAACGAAGAATTACCAACCATCCCGCAGATGATTATTGTCCAATATGGTCACCGGATGGTTCNATGATAGCTTTTTGTACGAGGCGGTATAAAAATGGAGGTTCGGAAATTGTCAGGCGCAATATTGATTCTGGAGAAACATGGGGTATTAATTTAACCCGATTAACATACTCTCAGGATCATCATTCTGCAAAAGCTGATGACTTCTTATCATGGAGCCCTGATGGGAATTGGATTGTATTTGAATCCGATCGAGATCGCGATGATCCGGAAATATATCTTATTAATGCTGTAGATGGAAGTAATGCCCAACGATTGACANATACACGTGCCCTGGATGAAGTCCCTTCCTGGTCAGCAGATGGAAGTAAAATTTTGTTTTCATCTGATCAGTCTGGTGCACCACACAATGGTAATTATGAAATCTACACCATGAGTTCATTCGGTGAGGATTTGCGCAGGTTAACTTGGCTGGAAGGTCAAGATACGTACCCTTCTATGTCTCCAGATGGAAAGGAAATTGTTTTTGAGTCTTGGCAAAATGGATACCCGGAAATATATAAAATGAAATCAGATGGTACCNATATTCAACGTCTGACCTTTTTCAAAGAAATGACCGCTAAAATTGATAATAATAAGGGTAATGGGAATCCCTCCTGGTCTCCTATCATAAACAATACGTTTCGCGATCAACAAATTTTGCAAAAGATTGTTTTTGAATCCGATCGGAGTGGTAATCATGAGATATATACCATGGATGCTGATGGGTCTGAACAAATAAACATAAGTAATCACCTGGGTTACGATGGTGCACCAGTATTTTCAATGCATGGAAAAAAAATTACTTTTGTATCAGACCGTGATGGTCGACCAGATATNTGGGTAATGGATGCTGATGGATCTCACCAATACAATGTCACCAAAAGCGAGGATGCAAATGGTTATCCATCCTGGAATCCAGATGGGACTAGAATTACATACGATGCATATGCCAAGGGTTCATCTGGTGGAGATATCTTCGTTATTGATCGAGATGGGGGGAATCCTCAAAACTTAACTAATACAGATATAGATGAAGGGTATCCATCCTGGTCGCCTCTAGGAAATTTGATTACGTATGATGCTGGTGGNTATGGTAAATCAGAAACAGGAAATTTTACTATCTATGTTATTGATCTTAATCAAAAGAATAATGTAAAAGCAGTTACTGATAATTCTGGAAATAGTGGGGATGCTTGCTGGTATCCAGATGGCACCAAATTTGTTTACTCATCAGATAAGGACGATGCTGATAATGGTAATTATGAAATATATAGTATAAATGTGGATGGTTCTTTTGATAAACGATTAACCTTCATAGCTGGTGCTGATACAGATCCTGCTGTTTCTCAAGATGGTAAATTGATAGCTTTTGATTCAAATAGGGATGGGGACAGTGAAATTTTTATTATGAATTCAGATGGAACAGGTCAAAAACAGTTAACCCAAAATAATGCATGGGATGGTATGCCAAATTGGGGTCCCTCAACAAACAAATAATATAGTATTAATGACTGAATTTAAAAAATATCCCTTGGTTTTTATCCTTATGATTACAATTCCTTGTATTGTAACAAGTCAGAATAATTATGTCGGCNCAGGTCATTATATAAAAAATATCCTACCAATGAGAGAGCGTGTTCAACACATGGAATTATGGTGGAAATGGAAGCGTCAAAATGTATTACCTGATGTAATGCGTGAACAATCTATTGATATATGGATTATTCGAAATAATGAAGCAGATTTGTATTATAACAATGAGGGACCAGTATTCACTTCTTTATTGCCTGCCAATTTTGAAGGTATGACATTACCTAGCAAGTATGCTTCACCCGGAGCCCAACGAATACCCTCTTTTTTATTATTTTTTGATTCAGGTAATGAAATCCAGTATTACGAACCGCGGGATTATGAACATATTGGTGAATTAGTAAAAATGCTTAATCCAGAACGAATTGCTATATCGAGTTTTAATAACAAACAAATGCTTCAATCATTAGGTAAGAAATATTCCAAACGTATTATTGATTCTTGGACGTTAGGAGTACGCTGGCTTGAGACAATGTCCCCGGGACAAATAGATGCTTACACTCATGTGCAAGGATTGGCCAATGATATCATTGCTGAAGGGTTTTCAAATGCAACGGTAGTACCTGGTGTTACGACTACGGATGATCTGAATTGGTGGTTTCGTCATAAGTACCTTGAACTTGATCTTGAAGTGGAAAATCATCCTACAGTGATCGTTAAACGGAGACCATCGTTAATAGAAAAATATAACCAAGTAGATGGATCCGAAAAATTTAGAAATGGACGTACCCAAAATGGTACAAATGTCATTATACAGCGAGGGGATATTATTAGTCTTGATTCAGATATAATGCTACTAGGTCTGGTCACCGACTCTCATCAGCACGCCTATGTGCTGCAAAATGAAGAAAAAGTCGTGCCAGAAGAACTTCAACAGGCATTNGTAACNGTGAATAAAATGCAGGATTTATTTGCGGTAGAATTTATTTTGGGACGGACCGGTAAAGAAATAATTTCTGCTGCAGAACGGATTCAGCACCTTCCCGGAATCGTTGAAACGGAACTGGGATTTCATCCACCACCCATGTTCATCAGAAGATTTTTATTAGGTGGCTACATGTTTAGCCATAAAACTTATGTTGCGGGCATGACTTCTGGACCAGGTTATTATCCAACATCTATAGTAACTAATAATCATAAGTTGCATCTTAATACCATGTATGCCTTTGAGCCCCATACAAGTATAATTGTTCCAGACTGGGGGGAAAATGGTGTAGAAATCGGTATAGGCCAGATCGTTGTCTTTGAAGAAAATGGACTGCGGTACCTAAATAGACCTCAAAATTCGAATTGGCATGTTATTAAATAATTTTAGCCCTTAATAAAGTAGTTCATCGCACTAAAAATTCAATAATCCATTAGAAATTAAGATGCATAAAGCTCTAAAGTCATTTTGTTTGATTTCCTGTTTTAGCAGTTTCCTTATTGCACAATCTGATGCATTACCATTAAAGCCAACCAAGGACATTTCATTTAGTACAAATGAGGGTACTTGGATGAATATCGANGTGTCTCCAGATGGGAAATACATTGTTTTTGATCTTCTTGGCGATTTGTATCTACTATCTATTCGCGGTGGTNAAGCAAAACAAATTACTTATGGAATGGCGCTGGATACCCAGCCTCGTTTTTCACCTGATGGCTCGAAAATTCTTTTTACTAGTGATAGGGATGGCGCAGAAAATATATGGGTTTTGAATTTGGGTACTGCTCTGATAAGTAAATCATTTAATAAAGATAAAATTACCTATTCTGCTATTACTAATGGCGGTGATGCTTCTTACGCATCTCCCGAATGGTCGCCGGATGGAAAATATGTAGTTGTTTCTCGTACTCCACGGTTTACTTGGATTGATGTGAATCACAATTTATGGATGTACCATATTAATGACGTAGAAGGGACTCCATTACTTTATGATGATGAGAAAATTTTTGCTCTTGGCCCTGCCTTCGGCCCTGAAGTTGATCAGTTGTACTTTGTCAATCGACATCCTGAAAATGAAGATCCCTTTGGGCACCAAGTAGAAAAATATAACTTGAAGACAGGTCATCTAGAAGTAGTAACATCTCAAGTAGGTGGTGCAATTAGACCAGTAATTTCACCTAATGGAAAATGGATGGTTTATGGATCCCGCCANGATGGGCGTACAGGTTATCGATTAAGGGATCTGATAAATAATACAGAAAAATGGCTAACATATCCTGTTCAACAGGACCAGCAAGAAAACAATTGGATGGGTACTTCCACCGATCATATGCCAGGGTATTCATTTACTCCTGACAGTAAGCATATTATTACATCTATTGATGGTCATATCTATCGTGTTTCTATACCCGATGGGATTCGAAAAAAAATCACTTTCCAGGCCGATGTATCAATAAAAATTGNTCCTGTAGTACATTTTGATAAAAATGTACCTGATGGGCCTGTTGAATTAACNCAAATACGCTATCCTGAACTTTCACCGGATAGTGACGAATTAGCATTTACTGCAATAAATAAACTATACGTATTGAATCTTTCAAATGGATCAAGCAAACAGGTTGTCGATTTGGATGATGGACAATTTTATCCTTCCTGGAGTTCAGATGGNCAATTTATTGCCTTTGTTACATGGAATGATTATACGGGTGGTCATGTATATAAGGTTCGGTCTGATGGGACTATGCTAAAGAAACTTACCCATCAAAGCGGATACTACAAAGAACCCGTTTGGTCTGTTTCTAATGAAAATTTGTTTGTTACAGTGGGAAACTGGCAANAATTGGTATCCTCAGCAGATTTACGGGGCAGGAGAAGACTGAATATTGTCAGCGTGCCTGTAGATGGTGGAGAGATCAATCATATTACAGATTTTAATGGATCAGGTTTACACATTACAGATGATCCAACTCGATTATTCTATAATGATCAGAATGATGGACTTGTTTCAATCAAGCTAGATGGCACAGATCGCAAAGTACACCTAAGAGCTTTTGGTCAGCGTCCATTCTTGGGACATGGGGGTCCCGTTTTATCCAATCAAGTCTATATGTCACCTGATGGAAGTCAAGCCATTGTTCAAGTTGATTACAATATTTANCTAGTGGAAGTTCCTAGCCTTGGAACTGAAATTCCTCAAATATATTTGGATGCCCCAAAAATTGGGGTTNCTGTAAAAAAACTAAACTATCAAGATACCCATTTCCCAAAGTGGGAAAAAGGCGGTAAGAAAGTATATTGGTCTCTTGGAAGCTCATTGTTTATTTCGGATCTATTGTCAGTTGGTTTTTCTGATATTGATGATCCGGAAGAAATAAAAATAGATTTGACATTTTCAAGGTTTAAAGGTGATGGTATAATTGCTTTTAGAGGTTGCACAATATTATCAATGGATGATGATTTACCGAATCAAGGAATTATCAATAATGGTACGGTAATCATTAAAAATGATCGCATTATTGAAATAGGGAAAGACTCTGAAATAAAACCACCTCCGGGAGCGAAGATTGTAAATGGCAAAGGCATGTATNTACTCCCNGGTTTTATAGATCTACACNCGCATATGAATCTTGATAGAGATATTCATCGAGGAACACTTTGGTCTTTCATGGTGAATTTGGCCTATGGTGTTACTACTGCTAGGGATCCTCAAAGTATGGATATTAATATTTTTACTTATGCTGATAGGGTTGCAGTTGGCGATTTGATTGGACCAAGAATTTTTACAACTGGTCCTGGAATATTTAATAATAGTCCCGTTAATAACCTTGAAGATGCAAAGAGAATAGTTCAAAAGTATTCTGACTATTATAAGGTAAATACTGTAAAACAGTATTTATCAGGCAATCGCAGACATCGGCAATTGTTAATTATGGCTATACAAGATGCTCAGTTAATACCTACAACTGAGGGTATGGACATGAAACTAATGGTGACGCAAATTATGGATGGCTATTCACTGGAACATACCTTGCCCCACTACCCGCTTTACAATGATATGATTGAACTGATTGTACAGTCTGGAACATACTANGACCCTACAGTAATTGTTGGCACTGGACCACGTGCCGAATATTTTTATTGGACTAGAACAGATGTACATGGTAACAAAAAGTTAAATCATTTTTTCCCCCACGATATACTTGATCGTCAAACCAGACGTGTTCCCTGGTTTCATGAGGGTGAGTTCAGCTATAAAGAATATGCAAAAACCTTCAAGAATATTGTAAATGCTGGAGGAAAAATTGGCGTGGGAAGTCACGGGGAGATGCAGGGTATTTGTTATCACTGGGAATTATGGAATATTCAATCAGGGGGTATGTCTGAGATGGATGCTTTACGCTGTGCAACAATAATTGGATCTGAGGCCATAGGCTTTTCGAATGACTTAGGTTCTATAAAAGAGGGTAAACTCGCTGATTTAATCTTACTGACAAAAAACCCTTTGGAAGATATTAGAAATACTACCGCGATCAAATATGTCATGAAAAATGGTATTCTTTATGATGCAAATTCCCTTGATGAAGTATGGCCGACAATAAAGAAACTTCCACCACAATATTGGCATGGGAAAACGCCAAAAAACCATGATAATTACTAATGATTAGAGGATAAGCGAATGCAAAAAAGGTCACATATCTTTATTGGAATCATATTATTTCATTTGGTATTTCTTATTGCACAGGATGCGAAAGCACGATTTGAAATGATGAATACTATACGCAGGGATAAACTGAATCTGGTTTTACCAGGAGCGATGCGGGATAATAACGTTGAGGTTTGGATTCATGTAATAAGGAGAGGCGATCCAGATCCAATGAATCTAGATTTTGGAGTAACTATGGGTCATATAGTTTTTACAGATAATGGTGGAGACCGGGTTGAACGTGCTTTATTTGGCCATCGTTTTGCGGCTATTGCAGATGAAACTATTTATGATATTTTTGGCGATGAGGAAGATTTAACTGATTATATAAAAAAAAGAGATCCAAAAACAATTGCAGTGAATATGTCAGACTGGATTACAGTAGGAGATGGATTATCGTACACTGGTTACAATAATTTGGTAAAGCTCTTGGGCGAAAAATATGCAAAAAGACTTATATCATCAGAAAATGTAATTACCGATTTTAGTGTTAGAAGAGTGCAATTAGAAATAATTGCCTTTGCTAATATATGTGAGATTCAGCGCAGGGTAATGGAAGAAGGGCTTCGCATGATTAAACCAGGATTGACGTCCAGGGAAGAAGTTGGTTGGTGGGCTCAAGATGAATTAAGCAAACATGGTATTTACCCATCTCTTTTTGATGCACCAATGCCAGGAATACTATATATAGGTTCTAATCCCAAAACGGGAGTTATTCATCGAGAAGATAGCGGTCCGCATTATAAATTTCAAAGAGGTGATTTTATNTCNTGGGATCTTGGTGTTCNTTATATGAACTATGGTACTGATTATAAAAGAAATGCATATATATTGAAAGAAGGTGAAACGCAACCCCCGAAAGGTCTTAGACATGCTTGGCAGCGTGGATTAGATGCTGGAGAAATAATTCGGAAAAATATTACAGTTGGCCGAACAGCGCGGGAAACACTTGCCGCGTGTGTTTCTGCCTTAGAAGAAGCAGAATACATTTATACTCCATTCACAGATTTCTTTGAACAAGATAAGAAATTGATAGAAGCATTAGGGAAATCTAAAAAGTCAGGCTTTTCAATTGATTGTCATACTGTTGGTAACACGGGGAATAGCGAGGTTTCTGTTGGACCTTCTTTTGCACCTTTCAGGGATATATCTGCCAACGGCTATTCCGGCCGGGGACATCTAACTATACGTGAAAATAATTTATTTGCTTTTGAATTTATGATACATACCTGGATACCAGAATGGAACAGGCGAGTAAGTATAAACTTCGAAGATAATGCCATTGTGACTGCTAAGGGAGTAGAAATGCTGTACCCTAGAAATGAAAAAATTATTTTGGTACCATAAAATTATAGGAATGACTCCATGAGGGTATATAGGATTACGATAATACTGATATTAATGTTTCAAAGTTGTTCGAAAGAATCATCGGGCGATTATGGCTTTGAAGTATTTAGTAAGAAAATGAATATTTTCGGAATAACCATACTTGCTACGGAAGAAACCTCTAATGACAAAATGATTCATGCGGCCACAATATTAGCAGAATACCTTGATAATGATGAGAATGGTATTCCTGATAATGCAAAAGTAGTTGATGACTTAATTAAACATAAAGCTACATTAGTTATGTTCAAGTCCTACGGATCAATGAAGTATAAGAAATTTTTTCATTCTAGCAAGTGGCCAGATGGACAAACAACTGATAAAAGGGCTGTACAAGATCTTTATGATGATGAAACACATCCCAATGGGGCAGCTGATGGTATCTTCGATGCATCTCTGGAAGAAGTTTTGCATTTGATTACTTTTGGTGGTTATTCCAATGCTTACCCTGAAATTTTCGGTACAAAAAGAGGGACTGCTGTATCAAAAGCTGTAGATTTAGCTAGAGGAGGGTATTTTGATTATATTCCTGAAAAATACCCAGAAAATGCATGGTATTCATATGATGATGAAACATGTGAATATGGTTGCCAGATACATGAATACTTGTACTGGGCAATAACTTCAATATTGGGTGCTCAGGATTTCCCAGGTAGACTTGATGATATTGAACATGAATGGAGATTAAATACTCATGAAAAAGTAAAAAATACTGATAAAGCATTCTATGCCATTTATACTAATCCTGAGTATAAACTACCGACAGTTTTACCAGATGGAA
>PAWC01000008.1 GCA_002713385.1 Fidelibacterota bacterium | reverse complement strand
CGGTTGGCAATCAGGATCTTTTTGAACATGTTTTATCCGTTCGGATCAATAATAAATAGAGGCTGATTATATTCCACAGGTTCACCATTGCCTACGAGAATTTTTCGCACAACTCCACCCTCTTCAGCTTCAATTTCATTCATGATTTTCATGGCTTCGATAATACAGAGCGTGTCACCCTTATTCACTTTATCACCCTCTTTCACAAAGGGGTCTTCTTCAGGGCTGGAAGAATTGTAAAATGTTCCGGGCATAGGTGAAAAAACTTCATCTCCCGTAACAGATTCTTCTGCCGCAGTGACCTCAGTCGCAACTGTAGGAGCAGGATTTGCTGCTGTACTAGGTGTAACAGATGTTGCGGGTGATGATTTCACTACATGAAATCGACGCCCAAGAAACGTAACGTCAATTTCGTTCACGTCGCTGTGTTCCAGTATGTATATAATTTCCTTTAGTTTATCCTGCCACATAGTTACCTCTATCGGTTTTTAATCTTTTGCTCTTTCAATATATCCGCCTGTTCGTGTATCCAGCTTTAATACGTCACCAATATCAATGAATAAAGGCACATTTACCTCAATGCCTGTTTCCAATATGGCCGGTTTCGTCGCCCCAGTAGCCGTATTGCCTTTCATGCCCGGTTCAGTATGCGTGACTTCCAGATTCACATGAACCGGCAATCGAACGTTAAGTACTTCTTGTCCATCAAACAATAAATCAACATTTAAGCCCGCTTTTAGAAATCCTGTATTTGAGCCAATGACTGCATCATTGACATTGATTTGCTCATAGGTCTGATTATCCATAAAAATATACTGGTTTCCGTCTTCATACAAGTACTGCATTGCTTTCGCCTCAATCAGAATAAACTGCAATTTCGCACCTGAATTGAATGTTTCATCGATGACTTTACCGGATTGAATATCCTTTAATTTTGTACGGACAAATGCAGGGCCTTTTCCTGGTTTCACATGTAAAAATTCCACGATCTTCATCCGTTTATTCTTGTGTAGAATTACCGCACCATTTTTAATATTTGCAGTCGTTGCCATTCGTTTACTTTAATAGAGCTTTTAATTTACAGATTAGTAGAAGAATTCTCAAACGTGCATAAATATTTTATGCAATGGGGGATCCAATCCGTTTCCAATATGGTATTGTAGATTGAATGAATTCTTCTGCTGTGATTAAATCTTGGGTGTATATATTATTTTCCGGCATCATTTTTGCGTATTTGATTAAATCTGATCGTTCCAGCAATGCCAGCCACGCTTTCATTTCCTCATCAGAGAATGGTAGNATATTAACCAATGATTTTATATCCTCTGTTGTCATTTCCAATGTTTTTAAAAATAAACTATGTTCAACGTATTCTCTTAAAATGTAGGATATCTGCACATAAAATTCCTTTATATCGAAATTTTCTTNCGATTTCTTTCGTAAGTAGTTCAGCTTTTCTATTGCAATTTCATCCGGCTGGGGTAGAAAATTATCAGTAAGTGCTAATAATTTTTCTTTTCTGTATTTTATACTCAACCAGGCCATGATTGCCAATGTCAAAAACAGGGTGGAAATAAGCATTATCATTTTCAATTCAACAGGACGTGNAACAGGCAATGGATCTTTTACCGGTTTCATAGCNCCAGCCATTGTTGGGTCTGANGATGATACTATAATTATTTCCTGTTCATCCGTTTGCATGACCATCTTTTCTGTTGAATCANCATTGAGAAAAACCACGTCTATGCCCGGTATCGAAAAATGGCCCGTATCCCAAAACACGATTTCCATTTTAAACGTTTTTCCTTCGACCAATTTTTGATCACGAACTTCCATGGCCTCTGGTTTTTCAAAATCATTAATTTTAACGGGTAAATCACCAGNGCCACTAGTATAAATAGAATAATGAATGATATCACCAATCGTTGCCATTGTTGTATCAATTTCTGAAGTAATGGAAAGATTCTGCTGAACATCTTCCGTTGTGCAGCTAAACATGAAAAGAATGGTAATTGGAAGAAATCGGTTCATTTCAAATACGCTTTTCACGCTTTTTAAAATAATTCATCAGCGGTTCAACAAAATCCTTTTCAGTTGAAATGGGAATTACATCGAAACCGATACGGTCACATTCTTTAGCGAATTTTTCATTCTGCTCTAGTATGGCTGTTTCATACTGCTTGCGATCCACACTAGATCCTGTATCGATCCAACTGGTCTCATCTGTTTCCGGGTCATGAACTTTAACCAATCCTATATCAGGGATCGCTGATTCAAAAGGATCGCTAATTTTTAAACCGATTAAATCATGTTTTCGGTTGGCTATTTTTAAACTGGACCAATATTTTTCATCCAGGAAATCTGAAAGTAAAAAAACAACACTCCGGCGCGTGGCTACATTTAAAAGAAATTCTAATGCTGTTCTAATAGATGTNCCTTTTCCATGGGGCTTATGGTACAATAATTCCCGTACAACCCGTAATACGTGAGAACGCCCTTTTTTGGGAGCGATATATTGTTCAACTTCATCACTGAATAAAATTAACCCAACCTTATCTTTATTCTTGATAGCTGAAAATCCGAGCACAGCTGCAATCTCTGCCGCCATTTCACTTTTAAATTGAGTGATAGAGCCAAAATGACCTGAACGACTAACATCAACTAATAAATAAACCGTTAGTTCGCGTTCTTCCTCAAAGATCTTTACAAATGGCGAGCCAGAGCGTGCAGTTACATTCCAGTCTATCAGACGAATGTCATCCCCGGGCTGATATTCACGTACTTCTGAAAAGGTCATACCCCGCCCCTTAAATACAGAATGGTATTCGCCACCAAACAGGTTGTTGACCAAACCTTTGGTCCTAATCTCGATCTGTCGAACCTTCTTAAGTATTTCTCTTGGAATCATCTTGGGTTTAAGGAANAAGGCAAAAGTAAGATGGAAGAAAGGTTTTTACTTTTTCCTTATTAAGGGATTTCAATGCTGTCGAACAAGCGCTGCAGGATATCTTCAGAAGTCAACTCTTCAGCTTCTGCTTCGTAGGTCAAAATAACACGATGCCTTAAAACATCTCTACCCACATAGCGGACATCTTCTGGTGTGACATAACCGCGATGCTGCAGAAATGCCCGTGCTTTTGCNGCCAGAATCAGATTGATCGTAGCCCGTGGTGATGCGCCGTATTCGATGAGATTATCCATNTCTCCAAGGTTGTATTCCCCTGGATCACGCGTAGCAAATACAAGATTAAGTACATAATCTTCAACTTTTTCATCAACATAAATATCATCGATCACGTTTTGTGCTTTTAAGATCTGATCTACATCAACTACAGCTGTTACACTGTCAGACATTTGTGTTGAAGCCATTCGCTTCAAGATTGCACGTTCTTCATCCTTGNCGGGATAATCCACACGAAGTTTTAACATAAATCGATCCANCTGGGCTTCGGGGAGTGGATAAGTCCCTTCCTGCTCGATGGGATTTTGCGTGGCCATTACAAGAAAAGGCGCTTCCAGCTTAAAGGTTTCATCACCTATAGTGACTTGTCTCTCCTGCATAGCTTCAAGCAAGGCGCTTTGTACTTTGGCAGGTGCACGATTAATTTCATCNGCAAGAATCAAATTTGCAAAAATGGGNCCTTTTCGAGTTTCAAAAGATCCATTCTTTTGATTGAATATGAGCGTTCCCAATAAATCAGCCGGCAACATGTCCGGCGTAAACTGGATACGCTGAAACTGCGTATTAATCAATTGAGCTAGTGTTTTAACGGTCAATGTTTTAGCGAGACCGGGAACACCTTCTAATAGAATGTGGCCATTGGCCAAAAGGCCGATAAGGATACGATTGATCAAATCATCTTGACCAANGATGACAAGCCCAAGGGCTTTCTTTAAATCATCAACAAACGTTGATTCCCGGGCAATTCGCTCGTTGATCTCGGTAAGACTGAATTCACTCATGTGGATGAAAAATTAAGATGCGATATGTTTTAATACAGGGATATCATTGATATCCTTACCCAAATTTTCAATCTCGAATTGTACAGATGGTGCTAATTCGTGATCTGGAAATTTTTCGAGAAATATTTCATAAGTAACTTTGGCTTGTTCAAAATCGCTTAAAATATTTGCCTGTACATATCCGACCATAAATTGAGCTTGAGCTTCATGAGCCGAACCAGCGAAGTTTTCCAGTACTTTATTGTACGAAATGATCGCATTTTGAAAATCCCTAAGGTCATTCATATAAATATCTCCCAAGAGATATTGTGCCTGCGGTGCTAATGCGTGCTCAGGATAATGTTTAATTAAATTGTCCAGGTTTTCCAGGGATACTTTAATATTCTTGGCATTCCTTTCCACTTCAGCTACGGTAAAATATTCCTCGGCTGTCTTTGTTCCTTCGCAGCCGATGATCATTAAGCTAATTATGGAAAACCAGATGATAATGTATTTCATTTTACTTGTTAACCTCAATTTTTGGACGCCGAATTTACATCAGCAATCATATTCAACAATATGTAACTGAATGCTTTATACTACCGATATAAAAAGGGGTTCCCTAAAAGGCGTATAAAACATCTAAAAGCACTTCCCAATTATCTCGATTATCCAATTGATAAGCATAATCCAGTCGTACCGGGCCTAGAGGAGATATATACGTTAACCCTGCTCCTGCATTCCAACTTAAATCACCTAAACTGATATCTGAAGTACTGTCCCATAATTGGCCGCCATCGGTAAATACTTCTGCACCTAAAGAACCAATTATTGGAAAACGCAATTCATAACTGGTTAAAAATCGGATTTCTTTTCCATTTTTATATATCTCATCAGTACTTTCTTTTTGCGGATATTGAAGAGCATTCCAGCCCCGTAGCGATTTTGTACCTCCAAGATAGAATTTTTCAAATAAGACTTCTTCGTATTCGTTATACTCTACTTTCCAATCAAAAATCTGACCATATTTAATGCGGGATGCAAAAACAATCCTGCGTGGTAAAGGAATGTATAATCGTATGCCAGTATCTATTTTTTGATATTCCCGAGTTCCGCGCAAAGGACCACCCACACTGTAAATATCACCCGTTATTACTACACCTTTGGTTGGTGATAATGGATTATCTGAATAATCCAATTTTGTTTTGAGGGAGATCATACGCTGTTCCACATCTGAAATACCCTTCTCCTGTTGACTGAATTTTTCCCAGCGCACACCAAATTCAATGTAAGATGATTCTGTGATACGATTAATTGATGACCAGTTGAATCCATAACGCTGAATAAATGGATTTTCGCTGGAACCGTATTTTTTATACAATTCATACAATGTTTGCACTCTTGTAGGAAATCGCAAATTCAGAAGCCATTGATTTTCCAAGTTAAAATTGACTTTGAAACGGGGATAACGCAGCCCCTGTTCTGTTGGAATATCAATTGACGTTTTAGCTGATAATCGAGTGGTTGATCCAAACAGGTTTCTATTCTTCCATTGTAGAAATGCTCCCGGGCCAGACAATGTTAGTCCACCAAACTCGATGGGAACAAAACCTCCTTCAGAACTAATCTCACGCTTGGGANAATAGCGCACTTCTATAACCATGTTCACCAGCGTATCACTATGCATGTACTTTACAGGATAGATATTTACATATGAGAACTGACTTGTTTCTAATAATCTCCGCTGTGATAACAAAACATCATCCAGATTGTATATATCGCCTTTTTCAAAATACAACTCTCTATTCACAACATAGTGTTTAGATGAATCAGCGCCCTCAATAAACGTTTTATTTATAAATACATCCGGCCCTTCATCAATAATAATTTCAATATTAACAGAATCTCTTAATTCTGTATTAATGTCAATTATGGAAAATAATTTTCCGATGCGATGATATTTTTCTTCGACAACTGTCAAGTTTGTATTTAAAGAAACAGGATTAAAAGGTCTATTATTTTTTAGGCCTAACAATTTTAGGATTGTCCGGTTTGAGATCTGATTATTACCTCTAATATCTATCCTATTTATATAACTTCTCTTACCTTCATTAATAATAAAGTATATATCTACAAAATTACTTTCTGTTATGAATGAATCACGGACTGTCGTATTTAGATATCCATCTGATTTATATCGATTTTTAATTGTTATTGCATCCAGTTTCAAAATGCGCCGATCAAATTCTGTTTTTGAAAAAAGAAACGAACCATTCAGGTTCACATTTTTCAGTAATTGTCTATCGGGGATAACCTCATTACCTATAAAGTAAACTTTATTTACAAACAACGTTTCATCGCTTTGTGAACATACAATCCCCGCAAATAGGACAATAATTCCCCAGTATTTGAAATTACGCATATTTAAGTGTGTTTTTAGTACGAGTAACGCAGGCGGTATTTTACGTGCATATTACCTGTCTCGTCAACATTTCCCACAAGAGAAACATAACGATTTAAACGGAGTTCTACACCGACTTTATTCATCGTTGGATTTGACAGGGAGAAGGATCGGTGATATGAATAATTCAATGAAAGGTTATCTGAAATCTGCCGCTCAGCGCTTATGGTAAATTCCTGATAGCTATTTGGATCAATAAGCCCAGCAGTGCCTGAAATGCTTAGATTGTCAATCAACCCAGCTTGGCCAAGTCCGGTGACTTGTAATATATTTTTTTCCAATTGCCGTTCCAGGTATGCCCCAAGAATATTTTGAGCGCTCTTTCCAAATCCCGTTGCAGAAATTTCCTGGTCTTCAAAACGGCTCCTGATAGTCAACAACTCAATAATATCACTATTAGAAAAGCCGCTGGATGATTCTAGTACTAATTGAGGATTATCTAAACGTCCCACTAAATGAATATAAATTTGCTCCTGGTTTATTTTTGTTTGAGCAGAAATATCCAGATAAGGATTAAATCCCTTTTTATCTAGACTCATATACCCTTCCGATATATTGAATACATCTCCATAATAATAAAATTTTCCATCTCTTACATACAGTTCGCCACCAAAATCTGACGACTTATTTCCAAACTTGGTCATACTCAATTCACCAGACAAATGAGCATCAATTTGTGAATTTCGCAGTGCAAAATCACCGGTTATAGGAAAATTCAGTTTATAATTGATAACTGTACCATCTTTATCATCCACCGCTTCCACATCTGAATCAGAAACAAATTCCTGGTACATCACTGCATCAACAGGTTCAATCATACCGGCGATTTCAATCGTATCTCTTCCGGTTAACGAAAGATCAACATTAACAATTCCTTCAAAATCACCCAATAATGTTCTAAAATAAATTTCCTCTCCTTTGATATTCAGATCATAAATGGGTTTGAAAAATTGTGTCATATCCATTGAGCCTGAAACAAACATATTATGTTTTTTTAGATCAGTAGGCTCTTTAACCATACTACCTGCAAGAGATTTCCACTCAAAATGATTATGATATAAATCTGCGTATCCCTGTACATTATATATTGGATCGTCCAGTTGTATGGAATAAATCGTTGCTTCATGACTGGTTAAATAACCATTGCGAATCAAATTATACCGAGGGCCTTTGACTTCTAATTCAAAATCAAAATCGCCATTGATGGAATCCACATTGGTCATATAGGTAGTCAAAAACTCGAGGGTTTTTGTATGACCAGTCACATAAACCCACATTGAATCATCCTTGAAATATTCACCAAAATTTTCAGAAGCAATATTATAGTCAATAGGTAAAAATGCTGCACCTGAAAGTTTTGATCCATTGTAACTGGAAATATATTTGTTAAAGTATAATCGTTTACCATCAAATAATCCTTCAGTGGTTACAGTTCCAAGGGGTAGCCTGTCCCAGATAGCATCACCAATGTAAAGATCAAAATTGTATAGTGTTTTCCTAGTACTTCCTCCCAGATGATAACTGCCGGAAATCTTTCCATCCATAAACGTTGATGACTGACTGAATTGTGTTAAAAGTGACATGTCCAATTCATCAAAAATAATGTTAAAATCAAATTCGCGGTCTCGATTATCTATTTTACCAAGAGGCACAAAACCAGAAATAATAATACGTTTTCGATCATCGGCTATCAATGAAACTTCTTCTACATTTAAAAGAGATTTGTATAAAGATCCTTTTAATTTCATCTCTGAAAATTTCTGCCTGGCAGCAATACCGTTTTTCAGAGTTAAGTCCATTTTAACTTCGAGATGGTCATCTCGATCTGCAATGGAAATGTCTCCAAAGCTTGTTCCAGAAACATGATAGCGGATATCATCGGTAAATAGTTTCATGACATCAGCATTTACATTTGTTAAATGAAAAATCCCTTTTATTTTATCTCTAATGGTCATGTGCCCCGAGGCAATGCCGTCATCTATATGAATTTTAAAAGGATGGATCTCGATTTTATCCGGTTCAAATTCCACGGAGAAAGGTATGACGTTTATAAAATAATGGTTTTCATAAGCCAGTTGCATGTGATTTAAAGTCAAAATACTATCTGGTGACAAAATTCCTGATATTTGCAGAAAATTTTCTGACTGATTGAATTCAGCGCTCTGGATATCAATACCATCCTGGGAAAAAGCAATATCAACCAAACCGTTATCAAATACATATTTCCGCCACGAACCCCGACCAATTTTTCCTCTGAAGAAACCATCACCACCGCTCTGGGCTGGAATCCAATGGACATTCATTTTTATTTGATCCAGGAAAGTGTCATGATAACCCAGATTTCTGCATTCTAATTCAGCACGAATCGATGGATTATCAATTGTTCCTGATACCTGTAGATCTCCTGTTGCAAAACCACTATTTAATGAATCACTCCAAAAATTATTTATCAGAAAAATACTGGCATCGTTCAGTTTCAGATCCATGTCCAATGTTCTATCCAGAAGATNTATATATCCTTTAAGTGTTACAGAACTCGGACCTATTGCAAAGGATAATGGTGATTCTATTAATAATACCTGATCATTGTATGAAAATGTTCCTGAAATGGAAATATCACGATCACCATATAATTCAGATTCATTCACCTCTATTGTCACAGAAACATCATTGATATTATTCTTTTGAATTGTNCCCTCCAGCATGATAGTACCATTTACATTCGTCTGTTGCTGTTCAGTGATCCATCGACTCAAATCAAAATGTGTTAATAACATATTGCCACTGATACGGCCATTATCTTCATAAATNCCTGACAAAGATAGATTGGTGTCTTCACTGTCTAACCCTAANCGGTCTAATGTAAAATGATTATCATGTCGTGTTAAAGAAAGTTCTCCTTTCATGAACAATCCCAAAGGATTCATAACAGTCACATCACCAAAATAGTGTACTAAATCTGATTCAAAATGGACAAAAGTTTCCAAAGAAGAGAATTTTGGTTTTAGGGGTATATTTTCAAAAATCTGTTCAGGAAAATCATAGCGTTCAATATGAATATTGCCCGTAAGATCAGGTAAAACAGCCCAATCATAATGTATTTCTCCATCAAAAGGTAAACCATTAATCACTCCGCTTGCCGGTGAGAAATGTGCACTGGTTTCAAATAATGTTAATGCGGTGTTTCTTAAAAAAACATATCCAGTAGTATCAGTGAGTGAGGCGGAAATTTCATTGATATAGAATTCTTTTTTTTCAGGAGTAACATCAAGACGGCTGTTTAATTTAAATCTCAGAGCTTTAGAAACATTTTTTATTGGAATATACACAATACCACCCAGTCGTAAGTCTTCAATGGTAAAATTCAGTCCAGAAGGAATATCTATTTCTAAACTGTCATTATCAGTTTCAATTCGTATCGAATCTGGATCAATAACAGGAGACACTAGAATATCCTCCACCCTTAACTGTGTTAATGTCGGTGCTGTGAATAAACTACGTAAATAGTTAACCTTAATTGAGAACTCACCAAAAATGATATCAGATCCATTTTCATGGCTGAATTTCATTCCTTTCCCTTTTACAGTACCAAGCAGGTTACCTTCAAGTTCAGGAATAGTTATTTGCCACTCCGTATTTTCTTTTAACTTTGAGTTGACGTAGTTCTGAATCGGCAAACGCCAAGATGATGACTGTAAAANAATATTCACAGCCACAATAATGAGGAAAAAGATCCCAAGAATTATGGATTGTGTACGTGTCATGTATTATGGATACGGATACCCGACATTACGAATATACATGTGCAGGGTTCCAAATACAAAAAAAGCGTTCCCGGAAGAACGCTTTTTTTCATACTTAATAATCAAAGCGTATTAATCTACAACTTCAAAGTCGGCATCTTCAATTTCACCTTCTTCCTTTTTCTTCTTTTCTTCACCNTTTGAAGGTGTTCCTGTTTCTGTTTGTTCAGTTTCTTTACTGGATTCGTACATTTTTGATGCCAGTTTATTCCATTCTGCATTTAGTGCATCCATGGCCGACTGAATATCATCTTCATTCGAACCAGAGTTTGCTGTTTTCAGTTTTTCAACAACATCCGTTAGAATNTTTTTCTCATCATCTGATAACTTTTCGCCAAATTCGTCGATATTCTTTTCTGTCTGATATACTAGTTGCTCTGCTTGATTGTGTAAATCAACCATTTCTCGGTTTTCTTTATCTTCGGTTTCATGTTTCTTGGCATCATTGACCATTTTGTCAATTTCTGCTTCACTCAATCCACTGGAGGCCTCGATGCGAATGCTTTGTTCTTTACCGGTTGCTTTATCCTTGGCATTTACATTCAGAATACCGTTCGCGTCAATGTCAAAAGTGACTTCAATCTGCGGCANACCTCGAGGTGCAGGTGGAATACCATCTAAATGAAAGCGNCCGATGGTTTTGTTATCAATCGCCATTTCACGTTCGCCTTGCAGCACATGTATTTCAACAGTGGTTTGGTTATCAGCTGCAGTGCTAAAGACCTGAGATTTTCGTGTGGGAATAGTTGTATTTCGTTCNATGAGTTTTGTGGATACGCTACCCAATGTTTCAATACCCAATGAAAGNGGTGTTACGTCAAGTAAAAGAATATCATCAACATCACCAGCCAATACACCACCCTGAATGGCAGCACCAAGTGCAACAACTTCATCAGGATTGACACTTTTGTTAGGNTCTTTACCAAAAATTTCCTTCACTTTTTCCTGAATCTTAGGCATACGAGTAGATCCGCCGACTAATATGACTTCATCAATATCAGCTGCAGATAACCCGGCATCTTTTATTGCTTTTTTACACGGTTCAATTGTTCTCTCTATCAAATCTGAAACCAATTCCTCAANTTTGGCGCGAGTCAATGTAATGTTAAGGTGTTTCGGACCGGAAGCATCTGCTGTTACAAANGGCAGATTGATATCAGTTTGTTTTGAACTGGATAATTCCTTTTTAGCGTTTTCGGCCGCTTCTCTCAACCGTTGCAGTGCCATGGGGTCTTTGCGCAGGTCTATACCATCGCTTTTATTGAATTCATCCGCGATCCAATTGATTACTTTTTGATCGAAGTCATCACCACCAAGGTGCGTATCACCATTGGTTGATTTCACTTCAAAAACACCATCACCNANTTCAAGNATNGAAATATCGAANGTNCCNCCNCCNAANTCAAANACAGCAATTTTTTCGTCTTTCTTTTTATCCATACCATAGGCAAGTGCTGCTGCTGTGGGTTCGTTAATAATACGGCGTACATTCAAACCGGCGATCTTTCCAGCATCTTTTGTTGCCTGGCGTTGGGAATCATTAAAATATGCAGGAACAGTTATGACTGCGTCCGTAACAGTTGTTCCCAAATGTTCTTCAGCCATTTGTTTGAGTTTTTGTAAAATCATGGCACTGATTTCAGGCGGTGTGTATTCCTTATCGTCTACTTTAACAGCCAGATTTCCGCCTTTTTTCTTTTCGACCTTATAAGGAACTTCTTCAAGTTCAGTACCAACTTCATTAAACATTCTGCCCATGAAGCGCTTGATTGAAAAAATTGTTTTTTGCGGATTAGTCACAGCCTGGCGTTTGGCCGGTTGGCCTACCAGTCGTTCGTCATTTTTTGTAAATGCGACGACAGAAGGGGTTGTACGACCACCTTCAGGATTATTGATTACAGAAGGTTCACCGCCTTCCATAACGGCGACACAGGAATTCGTTGTTCCTAAGTCAATTCCAATAATTTTACCCATTATTAATTTCCTTTTTATTTAGTTAATTCAGCGAATAATAAATTATGCTGTATATATTACAATTATTATACCAACATATATTATTAACCTATATGGCAATTATAGGGTTTATTTTCGCCCTATATGGCAGAATTTAGGGAGATTTTACTTCTTCAGTAGAATCGATGGAAGGCGTTGATTTTTTAGATTTATCTTTTTTTATTGGTGCTTTCGTGTATAAGAAAACATTTTTTTTAGCATTCACTTTAATTGTATCACGCTCCACATATTTTTCTTCCAACAACATTTCAGAAATGGGGTCTTCCAGACTATTCTGGATTTCCCGGCGTAAATGTCGGGCACCGTATTCTGGATTAAATCCTTTCTTAACCAGCAATTTCAAAGCAGATTTCGTCAATCTGATCTTGATGCCTTTGCGCTGCAGATTGGTCCGCAGATCTTCTAATTGCAGATTGATAATATCCAAAACATGTTCTTCAGACAGTGAATGAAATACGATTGTTTCATCTATCCTGTTTAAAAATTCAGGACTGAAAGTTGTTTTTATTCTGTCCAACAATTTATCCCGCATAGCTTCATAAGATTGATCTGAAGACTGATCAACAAATCCCAGCGTACTGCCCTTTACGATTTCTTTTGTGCCCACATTGGATGTTAATATGATAATCGTATTTTTAAAATCAACTTTGCGGCTCAAGTTGTCTGTCAGTACACCTTCATCAAAGAGTTGCAGCAAGAGATTATATACATCCGGATGTGCTTTTTCCATCTCGTCAAAAAGGACAACTGAATAAGGATTGCGTCTTACTTTTTCAGTCAATTCGCCACCTTCTTCATAACCCACATATCCGGGAGGCGCGCCAATCAGACGAGAGATAGAGAATCGTTCACTAAATTCCGACATATCAATTTTTACAATAGATCCTGTTTGACTGAATAAATAATTTGCCAGTACTTTTGCTAATTCGGTCTTACCAACTCCGGTTGGACCTAAAAAGAGAAATACACCAATGGGATGATTGGGATTTTTTAATCCAGCACGAGCACGTTGAATTGACTTGGATATACTAGTGACAGCATGTTTTTGACCAATAATATTCTTTTGCAGGACATCCTTCATTTTGAGAAGCTTATTCGTTTCAGACTCTGCAACTTTATTCACAGGGATGCCTGAAACAAGCGCAACAACATCAGCAATCGTTTCTTCAGAAATTAATTCAGGTTTGGAATGTTCGTGCTCTTGCCATTCCTGTTGGAATTTCGATAATTTTACTAACAGTTTCTGTTCTTTATCGCGATGTTTTGCTGCTTCCTCAAATTTTTGGGCAGCAACTACTTCTTCTTTCCTGGTTCTGACCTTGTCAATTTCTTTTTCAAGGTCTATAATTTTCTGGGGTACGCTAACATTGTGCAGATGAGCTCTAGAACCAGCTTCATCCATTATATCGATTGCTTTATCCGGTAGAAATTTATCCGTTATATAACGGTCTGATAAATACACACAGGCTTCAATAGCACTATCATCGTAGCGGACATTATGATGGTTTTCATAAGCTTCTTTAAGGCCCATCAGTATTCTGACCGTTTCATCCTGGCTGGGTGGATTGACAATGATCTTCTGGAAGCGGCGTTCCAGGGCACCGTCTTTTTCTATGTGCTTACGATACTCATCCAAAGTTGTTGCACCGATGCAGTGAATATCTCCACGAGCCAAGGCCGGCTTAAACATATTTGATGCGTCCAGAGAACCCGAGGCGCCGCCAGCGCCAACCAAGGTATGCAACTCATCAATGAATAAAATGAGATTATCCGTGTTTTCCAGTTCAACCATGATAGTTTTCATACGTTCTTCGAACTGACCACGATATTTCGTGCCAGCGACTATGGATGCTAGATCAAGAGATAATATGCGTTTATTATGAAGTAATCTGGGAACAGATTTATCATTTATACGTTGTGCCAAGCCTTCGATAATGGCTGTCTTCCCAACGCCCGGCTCACCAATCAATACTGGATTATTCTTTTTACGCCGTGTCAAAATTTGCGCAACACGTTCTATTTCATCCAATCGACCGATCACTGGATCCAGTTTACCTTTTCTTGCAAGGTCTGTAATATTACGGGAAAAGTGATCTAATGCCGGCGTCTTGGACTTTTTACTGCTTTTTTCTTTTTGAATGATTGGCAGCGTTTCGTCGTCGTCTTCATCGTCTTCCTCTGTTACGTCATCCTTCAACAATTCCAAAACACCATCATAATCAATGTTGTAGGAATTCAATACTTCAAAAGCAATACCTTCCGTTTCCTTGAGCATCGCCAATAATAAATGTTCGTCATCGGCAACGGAATCACCCAACGCAGCCGCTTCATTATAAGCATTGCGCAATATTCGCTCTGCTCTGCGTGTGAGTGGCAAATGACCAAGGGTCATAGTGCCGCCGGATGATTTGATCATATCTTCGATCATAGCCCGCATGTCATCAAGGTTACAATCGTAAATATCCATAATCTTTACACCCAGTCCAGCTTCGAGTCGAATCATACCCAGCAATAAATGTTCAGAACCTACATAACTATGCCCAAGACGTACAGCTTCCTCCTTGGCATGTTTCATAATCAACTGGACTCTCTTGGAAAAATTCTCTTTCATACTGACCCTAAATTAAGAAGTGCATAGTCTCTTTCAAATACTATCTATTCGATTTAATGTTTCATTTTCTAAAACAAAACGACGATTTCCAATATCAGACACATTTGGATTATGTGTTGTAATGACAAATGCCTGGTTAAAATCATCATTAATTTTGTGAAATAAATTTAATAAGCGGTCGGCATTGCTTTCATCCAAATTTCCGGTTGGCTCATCGGCTAGCACGACACCCGGTTTCAATATAAGCGCACGTAAAACTGCTACCCGCTGCCTTTCACCGCCGGAAAGTTGTGATGGATAATGATTTCTGCGTTCAGTCATATCTACGTAATCAAATAATTCATCAGCTCTTTCTCTGGCATTTAGTTCATCACCTGCGATAAGCGCAGGCATTAACACATTTTCCATCGCTGTGAACTCTGGAAGTAAATGATGGAATTGAAACACAAACCCGAGTTGCTTATTTCGCAGTTCAGACAGTTTTTTTTCCGTCAGTTGGCTGATGTCCAGCCCGCAAATGGAAACCGAGCCACTATCAGATCGATCCAGAGTTCCTAAAATATTTAACAGAGTTGTTTTACCAGCACCCGATTGACCCATGATTGTGATGATCTCTCCCTGCTGCAGTTCCAGATCCACATTACGTAAAACATGGAGTTCTTTTTCACCATTATGGTAAGACTTGCTGATCTGGTATGCGTTTAAAATCATTTTTCTAAATACACAACTTCTTTAGGATTGATTTTAAGGATACGGCTAGATGCCACTATGGATGAAATAAGGATAAATACAAATGAAATACATATGACTGCTATCAGGTCAACTGCGTTGAAAACCATAGGTAATTTATCAATAAAATAAATTTCTTCCGGCAGGGGAAATAAACCAAATTGATTTTGGGCGGCCACCAGCATCAAACTGATCACAATTCCCACTACGGCTCCGAGACCGCCAATCATGATACCTTGCATTAAAATGATGCTCTGAATTCTCCGTGCTGTTGTTCCAAGCGTTCTTAATATGCCAATTTCCCTGATCTTTTGATAGGTGACCAATACAAGAGTGGACATCAAATTAAAACAAGCTACCAAAACAATAAGGCTCAATACAGCCATGGTACCCAGCCGCTCCATGCGCATAGCATTGAACAATCCTGAATGGAGGTCGGCCCAGCTCTTGATCGAGATCCCACCGGGTAAAATCCGACGGAAATACCGCTTTAGATCTTCAGCTTTTTCGGAATCATGGAGTCTTATATCTATACCATCAAACCCTTTTTTCCGTGTAAATAAGTGCTCTCCCAGACTCAAGGGAATAAAAATAACGCGGTCATCAACATCAAGTACTTCAGCATTAAATACGCCTGCTATTGCTCCTGAAAACCGTCTTGGTAAACCAACATTCCCACTGTAGTCTACCGGGCTCATGAGATTGATCTCATCTCCCACATCTACATTTAGTCTCCTGGCCAATACTTGACCAATATACACAGATCGATCATCTGGTTTTTGAGATGAAGCTTCAATCTTGATTTCATAAAAATTATTGAACTGATCTATTGGAATCGCTTTCAATGAAACCAGGCGCTGTTCCTGGTTTGTTGATGATACCAACCCTTTTCTTTCCTGAAAGGGCAGGGCATTTGCTACATATTGATCCCGCAGTACATGATCCAGTATGCTTGACAAATTCAAATTGTTATCCACTGTTGTTATTCTTAAATCACCTTCAAAACCAATTACTCTTTTTGTTACGCGCTCTTCAAAACCATTCAATACAGCTAGTGAAATAATCAGCGCAAACGATCCAGCAGCAAGTCCAATAATGGAAATCCATCCTGTTAATTGACTCGGTCCCGCTCCTTTTCCGCCCAACATAAATCGGCGCGCGATGGTAAAGGTAAATTTCATTCGTACCTCAATGCGATGGCCGGTTCAATGGATGATGCTCTATGCGTTGGCCACAGCGCCGCTAAAATGGAACTGATAAAACCGCAGAGAACAATGATGGCGATCATGGTCCAGTCAAAAAGGACGGGGACGTGGCTCATGAAATAGATATCTTCGGAGATAGAAAGGGGTTTAAACCAGATCTGGATCGCGGCAAGTATCAGCGCTAACCCCAATCCTGCCAGTGAGCCCATGACGCCAATATAAATACCTTTGATAAGAAAAATTCTGCGAATTGTTTTCTTGTCCATGCCCATGGAAATGAGCGTACCAATGGAGCGTATTTTTTCCAAAACGATCATGGTGAGGGCCGAAACAATATTGGCCACGCCTACCAAGGCGATCATTCCGAAAATGATCAGAATGGGCCATTTCTGGAGGTTCAGCCAGTTAAAGAGCGTGCGGTGTTTTTCCTGCCAGGTAATGGCATAGTGGGGATAACCCAGCGCCTCCTCAATTCTTGCTGCTAAAAACTCTGCCCTTTTACCATTATTAATGCTGATAGTATAACCAGACACTTTATCATCATATTGAAATAAAGATTGGGCATCCTTGATGGGCATATAGACCACAGTCTTGTCATATTCCTGCAATCCCGATTTAAAAAGACCACTTACTACTGCCTGCTTCATGCGCTGGCCGGATGAAAGGGTCACCATGGATTTCATGTCGACTAAAACGAGCTTATCTCCCACTTTTACTTTGAGGGCGCTGGCCAGATCGCTGCCGATGACAATACTGCCCTCATTCAAACCGGCAGATCCTTTGCGCATCATTTGATTGATACTTTTTGGTAATGCATTTTCACCATGGCCAATGATCAGAATTCCTTCAGCCGAACGCCCTTTGCGGACCATGGCTGCTTCCTGTATATAAGCTACAGTAGAAAAGGATGAATTGCTTGCAGTTAGAATACTATCGAGTTTGGTTTGAAATGGAACCACCGGTTTAAATAAGAAATGCTGAACGCGAATATGCCCATCAAACCCGGCGATTTTCCTGGAAATGGTATCCTCAAAACCATTGAGAACGGATGCGGTAAGAATTAGTGCACATATACCCAACCCCAACCCGACCATGGCTGCCAAGCTGGCAAAAGAGGTAAAACTGCCCTGGTGCTTAAAACCTAAATGTCGAAAGGCAATGCGGAATGCTATCTTCATTCATCGACAGTCCGCATGGCAGGAAAGAGAATTACATCTTTGATGGTGTGCTGCTCTGTAAGAAGCATTGTGAGGCGGTCAATACCAAGCCCCACACCTCCAGTAGGCGGCATACCGCATTCCATCGCCTGGATAAAATTCTCATCCACAAGTTGGGCTACTTCGTCGCCCTGCTCTCGCAATTGAGCTTGAGCTTCAAGGCGTTCCCGCTGATCAACCGGATCATTCAATTCTGTGAAAGAATTGGCGAATTCCGCACCACCGATAAATAATTCAAAGCGTTCCACCAGGTTAGGGTCTCCACTACGGTGTGCTTTGGCCAGCGGTGAAATAGCTTTGGGGTAATCAATTACAAATGTGGGCTGAAGCAGATTAGGAATCACCAGTGCGTCCAGCAGTGCATCGAGCATTTGGCCGTAGTTGGCATTGTTTTCCACATCAATATTGTGCGACTTACACAGTTTTTTCATTTTGTCATTGGTCGCAGAACCCAGATCCTGTCCCGTGGCTTCTTTCAATAATTTCAGAATGGGCTTGCGCGCAAAAGACTGGGACAGGTCGATCTCATTACCATGCCAAGTGACATGTGTGGCATTCACCGCTTCAGCAGTTTTGCGAACCATGTCTTCCACTATTTTCATATTGTCTTCGTAATCTGCGTAGGCCCAATAAAATTCCAGCATGGTGAATTCCGGGTTATGATTCTTATCCATACCCTCGTTGCGGAAATCCTTTGAAATCTCATAGACACGGTCAATACCACCAACAATCAGTCGCTTAAGGTATAATTCATCAGCGATGCGCAGATAAAGCTGCTGGTCCAGTGCATTATGATGGGTGGAAAAGGGACGGGCATTTGCTCCGCCGTAAAGGGGTTGTAATATGGGTGTTTCTACTTCCAGAAAATTCATTTCATCCAGATATTGACGTATAGTTGCAATAATCTTGGCACGTTTTACAAAAACGTCTTTTACATCGGGATTGACTATTAGATCCAGATGACGGTTCCGATAACGGAGTTCCTTATCTTCAAAGGCATCGAATGTTTCACCGTCTTTTTCTTTCACAACTGGCAGCGGACGAATGCTTTTAGCTAAAACCGTGAATTCTTTGGCATGGATGGACTTTTCCCCTGACTTTGTAGTAAAAGGATAGCCCGTAACACCGACGACATCGCCAATATCCATGAGTTTAAAATTCGCATATGCGTCTTCACCCACTTCATCCCGTTTGATGTACACTTGAATGCGCCCGCCCATATCCTGGATTTGAAAAAAGGATGCTTTACCCATCTTGCGCAGTGCCATGATGCGGCCGGCAACGGTGACATCTTTTTTTTCTAAATCATCGTAGTTTTCAAGGATCTCACCGCTGGTATGGGTGGGTTTATAATTATAAGGATAGGGATTCACTCCTCGCTCACGGAGAGTGTCCAGCTTTTCTTTACGGAAGCGAATAATTTCGTTTAAACTTTTGTGCTCATCTGACATGGTTTTATTTACAAATTGAAGAAGGTGAATTTAAATATATAGCTTGCAGTGCCTAAATGATTCTTTATTTATTACTTTCGCCAAACGACTATTTACAAGAGAGGGACCGGAAAAGTTGTAATATTCATATGTAAGGATAACCATTTAGCGTAATTTTTGTCGATATAAGGAACGACCAGATATTCTGTTTGGTGTAACAACTCAATTCATTTGGTAAGAGGAGAATTTCATGTTTAAAAAATCACTTTTTGCCGGCATTTATGTAGCCATTTTTATAATTGGCTGTAACCTAAACGCCGCTACCCCATTCACTATCGAATATGAAAAATATATACTGGATAATGGCTTAACTGTTATTCTACACACGGATAAATCAGATCCCATCATTGGTGTAGCGATTCAATATCACGTTGGTTCCAATCGCGAAACGCCGGGCCGAACCGGNTTCGCCCACTTGTTTGAGCATATGCTGTTTCAGGAATCTCAACACGTTGGCCAGGACCAATTCTTCAAAAAAATTCAAAATGTCGGTGGGACACTCAATGGCGGCACCAATAAAGATGGTACAGTTTATTATGAGGTTGTCCCCAAAAATGCATTAGAGACCGTCTTATGGATGGAATCTGACCGGATGGGATGGCTCCTTTCTACCGTGACGCAAACTGCTTTTGAAAACCAGCAGGAAGTGGTTCAAAATGAAAAACGCCAACGAGTGGATAATCGCCCCTATGGACACAACAATTATGTGATCATTAAAAACCTATATCCCGAAGATCACCCCTACAATTGGACAACTATCGGAGAATTAGAAGACCTGCAAAACGCAACATTAAAAGATGTGCGTGATTTTTACGAAAAATGGTACGGCCCAAACAATGCCACCATGGTGATCGCTGGGGATATCAATAAAAGGAACGTGAAAAAATTGGTTGAAAAATATTTCGGCAAAACCATCGAAGGAGGTTAAACTTACAACGTGCATCTAATAGCTCTATTAGTATTGTTTATCGGTTTCTGTACCGAAGGAGCTGACTATTTGATTTGGCACCCAAAAGCGCGCACTTTCGATTTCCGTGTTCGAGATCTTCCGCTGGAGAAATTTCTTGGAATTGTTAAGGCCGAAACCGGTTGGGAAGTAAAGGTGGAGCCCGGGTTAACCCAGTTGGTGGGAGGAAAGTTCCGAGACAAGCCGGCGGCCGATGCAATCCGATTGATGTTGGGTCGAACGCGGTTTGCTCTCCTGCCGAGAGTGGAAGGAGGGACCCGTTTGACTGTTTATTCAGGTAGTGTGGGTGATGCCACAGAGGACGTAAAAGCCGTAGCACAAAAAATCGATGTTGTCGACGATACGGCGACTAATGAAAACGCCCTAATAACATTGCCGGTGAAAATTCATTATCTTAAAAGTCGATACGTCGCAATTAACGCTGATCCTAAGGCAACTAATTTACGTCCGTTGCTTGCTGGGACCAATGAGATTTGGCAAACCGCAAACCTAAGGTTTGCGGCAGGTCGGCCGGAAATAATGCAGGTGGCGGATATGGCCGCGGAAGGGGAGTTTGCCAATCTCTTCAAACCTGACGTGCCCAAAGCTTACGTTCGGCAAAATCAATCACGGATTTTACACAAGATGCTGCCTGATTTGCCCAATCGAGGGAAGGCGTTTCATATCGTTCTCATTTACACCATGCCTGATGCTTTTGGTGCAGTTTACTTGCCGGCAAAAGGTCTTGTTTTGATGCCGCAGATAAAGTTTGCCGGGCTTATTGACCCGAAGGGAGTTTGGAAGGACGGCTCGCCCGTTTTCTTCGCGCAGTCCAATATCCTGGCCCATGAAATGGGACACTCTCTCTCGCTGCCGCATGTTGCTACTCAGGGTAATTTAATGATAGACGGGCGTTTGCGTGAAGGAGCTGGAGTGGGTCCTGGAGTTGGTCTTGATCTGGATCAGATTAAGGCAGCACGGCAGCAGGCGTTGACTAAAGGTCCTCATGTTCCGGGAGTAAACCCTTGACCCGGGTGAGGTAGATTAGGGCTTATTGCCGTGAAGAAGATGTGGGTTGTTAAACGTTACTCCCCTTCGCCATTCAATGACATTGCTTATGAGGTTCTGGGGTGCAACTGCCATATATAGGAATTCGTGAGGGTCCGTTGTTTTCCTAGACGAAAAACGGCTAGGTCGCTAGGGGGGTTGGATTGATCCCAATGATGATGCAAAAGGTCAATATGTGCATGTATATATACCTTATATATGGCCGTTACTGGGTGGTCTTTGGGGGTTTTTCTCTTGGTATATCCTCAATTTTTGGACGCGCAACAAATTTGGATACCAGAAGATTAGCTTGTGCTATTTGCTTGGGTGTCATTTCTGTAGCGATCGTGGGGAGAAATGTTGCGGCGCCCTTATTCCCTGCGTTAGCTGCTAACCTCATCCATTTGTATGCGTTTACAGGGTCTTTTTCGCCGGGAGCTCCACTTGCCAAGAGTAAAGATAGATTGATTTGCCCAAGGGCCAAACCTTGTTCAGCTGCTTTTTCATACCATTTGGCTGATTCGGAGTAGTCCTGCCTGATACCAATGCCTTTTTCCAGCATCCAAGCGTACTTGACT
>PAWC01000007.1 GCA_002713385.1 Fidelibacterota bacterium | reverse complement strand
CCCCTTTTTCATTAATGGCTATTCCTGGGGTGGTCAATTCGGCTATCACTTTGCCAAATGGATCCCTGAACGCATGCTTGGTTTCATTACACAGAAAGGAGGACATCACGATACCACGGATGCAGGAGCTGCCATCGAGGTGCCAGGACTCATGTTTATTGCTGAAAATGATCCCCCTTATCGTATAGAGAATCTTACAGGAATTTTTTTAGATCACCGACCTTTGGGAGCGAAATGGATACTCGCCATGGAACAGGGTGTTGGCCACACCCAAGTAGTAGATTACCCTTTCTTGGATTCATTTTTTAATACCGTGGCTAATCTTCGACTACCAGATTCCATGGATGTTTTTCAACCGATCTCATTGAATACGTTACAGGATACGATTGGCTGGCTTGGCAATCAGGATACCTGGGTCATTGGTTCATGGGACTGTTATGACGGGATTTATGATTCATCNTCATGGTTCCCCACCAGGGAAGTTGGGGNATTCTGGCAGAATTTTGTATCGGAAGGTTCAGTGACTGACACCAGTCAATGCGGGGACCTGAATGGTCCCTGGGCCTGGGTAAATGACGGTTATCTATCAGGCATCTATCCGCCGGGTGATACGGTACATATCTGGTCCGATCTGGATCCAATAACAATGACATTCCAAGGGTGGAACGGTGACACATCTTTACTAGCTGATTCCAGGGAATGGCATACTACTTTCATTATGCCGGAAAATAATGTGCATTTCTATGCCCTGCAGGATTCCACCGGCCCAATTGATTTCGATCACGAAGTGATCCAAGGTGCGGAAAATCAAAAGAATGTCTATTACAAGTTCCTGGAAAATTCTACCGGCACGATATTCTTTTTTCATGGCGGGAACGGAAATGCGGAAAATATTGCTGACAGAATTGAAATCATTCAATTTTTCCAAGATGCGCTACAGGAAGGATTAGGCATTATTATCACTGAATCGGAAAATACAACGTTAAACGTTCCCGGAAGCAACAATCGCTGGNTTCTTCAAACATGGACTTTAGAAGAGAATATTGATATTGCAAATATCCAGGCGTTAATAGATACTTTTACTGTTCGCGGAAATATAAATGCTCAAGATCCCATCTATTCTGCAGGTGTTTCTAATGGCGGGAATTTTTCATCTATTGTTGCCCATGCTTTGAATTTCAACGCAGCTGCCATGTATTCCGCCCAGGGAAATCCACCGGAGCTTTACCAGGTTACAGAAACCCCGACTGTCTTCTGTCCGGCGAAATATGACCCTGCTCTTGGTGGTGGTAACTGGGCAGCCCACATGAATTTTGACACTCTTCAGTCACGCAATATTCCCAGCGCATTCTATGAACTGGACCATTCGCCGGCTTANCCCCAGCGCTTCGCTCGCATCCCGGGAATCGACACCACTTTATCCAACGATCTGTTCACTGAATTCCTTACCATGGGATTTATAGATAATGACCGTTATTTCACAGTCTTGGACGATTCCATTCAGTCCCTATACATGACCAATCCAGATACATTTTCAATCTTGAGCACATTGAGCATAGAAACTGTTCGTCATGTTTTGGATCAAATAAAGGTTATGACGGCGGACCACTCCTTTTTCGCTGATTATAATAAGCGGGTTCTTACATTTTTTAACATGTATTCTGATGTTTTATTTATCGAAATGGATACATCAATTCCTCATCAATTCACTTTATATCCTGCCTACCCTAATCCATTCAACCCAATCACAACTTTGCGTTACGACCTGCCAGAACAGGCTACCGTAAATATCATCATTTACGACTTGCTGGGTAGACAGGTTAAGTCACTCATAAACCAAACCCAGGATGCTGGAAACAAATCAGTTATCTGGAATGCTACCAATGACTTTGGCAAACCAGTGAGTGCGGGGGTTTACCTTTACAAAATACATGCTGGAGAGTTTGTGCAGACCAGGAAGATGGTGCTGTTGAAATAACNCCCACCCAAAGGGATAGGATGAAATGAAAAGATGAAAAAGACACTCTATATTATCCTAACAATAATTTTACTGATGGTAATAGCCTTCTTCATGTATCAACTTTCCATTTTATTTTTCNCATCCAAAATATCATATTTAATAGCAATTGCAGTAATATCAATTATAGGGGGCTGTGGGTTAGGGGAGACATGGTGGCAATTTGTCTATGTCCAAAGAAGGCACAGAAAATTCATCAAAGAAGATGCCGCAAAAAAATANAAGNTCGGTTAATTTAAGGATGAGCAATTAATTTCTGAAGAATGTAGGGACAGAGACAGGAATTTAATTGAGTAAATCTCCACCCATAGGGATAAGATGAAAGCAAGAGCCCCGCAGTAGCAGGGTTTTTTGTTTATGCGTGATATTGTATTAATTAATGTGTTTAACGGCACACTGGCGGTCTTTTAAATCAGCTCTTTAATTGACTTTATCCAGTTCGATGAGTACATTCAATTGAATCAAACTTGGAGTTAGCTATGAAGGAACAGGAAATTGGATATGTTTCTAAATATTTTGGGCAGATATCGGTTGCCGCNATTGAAATTACTGCAGGGAAATTAAGTGTCGGTGATACAATTCATATTAAGGGACATACCACTGATTTAAAAGAAGAAGTAAAATCCATTCAGATCGAGCATGATGCTGTTGAAAGCGCCAAGAAAGGCGACAGTATTGGTGTTCAGGTCAGTGACAAAACCCGCCGCAAAGACAAAGTATTCAAACTTAGTTAACTGAACAGATTTAAAGAGTAATNTTTTTTATAACAAGGCAAGCTTGATCTACAAAAAGAAGGTCAATTGAACGCCTTTGACTATTTTATCCTTGTATCTGATTTTTCCATTGCCATNGCTATGGTCATTGGTTTCACAAATACTTACAAAAGTGGCAAACTTTCAACTTATTATTATAAACTTTTCTGGATAGGTTGCCTGATCGGTTCCACGTGGGAGTTCACTTTCCTGTTTTTGGGACCTGAATTTCTCCATTCGGTCAAAGAGTGGCCCTTTGGGTTGGGCGGCTGGCCCCGGAAATTGAGTCATTCCATTTGGGATGGCGGATTATTCATGGTGGGTGTGTATTTCTGTTTAAAATATCTCCAAGGACCTCATTTTTACCGCTTTTCCTGGAATGAATTAGGCATCATGCTTTCGTGGGGAATTTTCCAAGAATTATTAGTGGAATATTTATTCAATGGACGAGTATGGGTCTATGAAGCATTGCCCTGGAACCCGGTTATCATACCACCTTTACCGGGATCTGCAACAGAGGTTGGTTATACATTGATTCCTCAAGCTGTGTGGGTAGTGGCGCCATTTATTTTTTATATCTTCAGTTTGAGATTAAAAACAGATTAATTAGGTTTAAGGATATTGAAAGACTAATTATTTAAGGAGATAACATGAAAAAGTTACTAATACTACTTGTTCCTCTAATGATATTCATCAGTTGTGAAGATGAAAAAGAAGACGAAGATGTATCAACCTTTGTAGGTACCTGGGATCTTACATTCGCTGGTGATTATGAAAATTCTGACTGTACCGGCAGTTTAGATTCCACTGATTGGGCTTTTGCTCAGGCATTTGGATTATCACAGACGTTGACTATTGATAATGATGGCACATATGAAATGTCAATGTCAATATTAGGCTATTCTGAATCAGAATCAGGAACATGGTCTGAAAATGATGATGGATCATTATCCATTGATGGCGAAGATGAGTACGCTACGTTGGCTTCCGATGGGAATTCATTTTCCATAACATTTATGGAAGAAGCAGTTTGTGAGGATCCAGATACCTATGAAGAAACGAGTCATTCAGATTCAACATCTTGCCAGGATGCCGGAAATGATTGGATTGAAGCATCCTGTTCTTATACTGAATTCACAAAACAGTAATACTCATTCACTAGAATTANTGAGAAAATCCCCGTTCTGATTTTAAGAACGGGGATTTTTTGTTTACATTCCCGAGCAAAATTTTTNGAATTNTTTATAACTGGGAGACAGCATGAATGAACGCAACGGTATTGTCGTTTTATTTATTTTAGCAGTGGGGATGATCTTTCTCAATCCCAATAATTCTTTGTTAGGTCGTCAGAAAAATAATGAGTCTGAAAAAGCCAATGCTTATTTTGAGAAGATCTTTCAAGAACGCCTGGACCGCAGTCCGGAATTCAAAATGTGGCTGGGCATCAAGGAAGACCAGGGCCACTGGGATGATAATTCTGAACGGGCAGCAAGGGTCAATTTTGCACGCACCAAAAATGAACTGCGCTGGCTNAAAAATAATATTGATTACGAANAACTGGATACTCANACTCAATTAAGTTATGACCTCTTCNTNTATGAGCTTGAGCGTAGCNTAGCCAACCATAAATACCGCTATCACAATTATCCATTTAACCAGATGCACGGGCTGCAGTCTGGAGTGCCGGCAGACCTTATNAGCTTGCACAAAGTGGATAATATTAGCGACGCCCAGGATTACATAAGCCGCCTGCGCCGATCTCAAACACTTTTTAAGCATGTGCTCATTGGTTTGGAAAAAAGACGTGCAAAGGGCATCATTCCACCGGAATTTGTTTTCCCTCATGTGCTCAGGGACTGCCGCAATGTGATCTCCAATGAGCCCTTTGAAAACACNGGCATTCCCAGCACGCTCCTGGAAGACTTTACTAAAAAGGTTAATGCNTTGGATNTAANATCNCGTGAAAGGGAGCGGTTATTGATCCAGGCCAAACAGGCATTGTTGAAGCATGTAAAACCAGCGTATGAAGATATCATTGCCTACATTAAAGAGTTGCAGAAAGAAGCGTCTCCAACAGATGGTGTGTGGGATTTTCCAGATGGCGAAAGTTTCTATAATGCTCGATTAGCAGCCATTACAACAACAGATCTGACTGCTGAAGAGATCCATAATATTGGTTTGCAAGAAGTTGATCGTATTCATGCTGAAATGCGAAATATTATGCAACAAGTTGGTTTTGAGGGAGCGCTGCAGGAATTTTTTGTATATGTTAATAATGATGATAGCCAATTTTATGCAGATTCAGATCAGGGCCGGGCAGAGTATGTCGCAGAGGCTACCCGCATCGTCGATGCCATGCGGGCAGAACTGGATCAGCTTTTTATTACCAAACCAAAAGCAGAAATAGTTGTTAAGGCTGTGGAAGCATTCAGGGAAGAATCTGCAGGAAAAGCATTTTATCAGAGCCCGGCACTGGACGGTTCACGTCCCGGTACGTATTACGTTAATACCTATGACATGAAAGCGATCCCGAAATATCAGATGGAAGCNTTGGCTTTTCATGAGGGAATTCCNGGNCANCANATGCAGATCGCCATTTCCCAGGAATTACAGGATATCCCCATGTTCCGCAAGTTCGGCTGGTACACAGCTTATGGNGAAGGCTGGGCCCTTTACAGCGAATATATCCCGAAAGAAATGGGTTTTTATACGGATCCATATTCAGATTTTGGCCGCTTGGCCATGGAACTCTGGCGGGCCTGCCGGCTGGTTGTGGATACGGGTATTCACGCCAAGAAATGGACCCGCGAACAGGGAATCGATTATTATGTGCAGAATACTCCCAATGTAGAAGCAGATGCCGTCAAAATGGTGGAGCGCCACATTGTTATGGCCGGACAAGCCACGGGCTATAAGATCGGCATGCTGAAAATTCTGGAACTCCGCGAGAAAGCCAGGGCTGAAATGGGTGAGGCCTTTGATATCCGCGAATATCACGATATCGTTCTTACCAATGGCCGTCTACCCTTGAATATCCTTGAAGATCAAATAGACAAGTGGATCGCTTCTAAATTGAATTAAGATGAGATTTTCCACGCTTGCACAAACGAATCGTACATTATGGGCTTTAGGTTTTTTCAAAATTCCGTTGATATTCTTTTGCCGCCCTAAAATCCACGAACTCAATGATGAGCAATGTGTAGTTCGCATTCCTTGTAAACGCCGTGTCAAAAACCATGTGCATTCCATGTATATCGGTGCTCTCACCATTGGCGCGGACCTGGCCGGTGGTTTTCTNACCATGCGGCACATTGAGAAAACGGGAAAAAAGATTATTCTTATTTTTAAGGATGTTCATGCCGATTATCTAAAACTGGTTCAAGGAGATGCATATTTTACCTGTAATGATGGACTTAAAGTGCAGGAAGCAGTTCGTGCCGCCGCAGACACAGGAGAGCGACAAAATGTTCCTGTAAATATCAGAGTTACAGTGCCCAGCCATTTAGGCGATGAACCGGCGGCGCAATATACATTAACACTTTCGATCAAAGATAAGGGCTGAACCCTGGATATTTTTAGTCATGGACTGTGGGGGCGAGGTCTGTTCGGTTATAAAGGTCGTCTCTGGCTAGCATTGTTTTTTGGCATGTTTCCAGATCTTTTTTCTTTCGGGATTTTTGCTGTACTCAGGGCATTTAAAGGAACATTTCAAATGGGACCACCGCCACTGGATATTATCCCTGGCTGGGTTCATTTCAATTACAATATTTCTCACAGTTTTATCCCTGCATTGATTGTTATTGGAATAGTTGCATGGCGAAAAAAGGATGTTGCTTTTGCCATGTTGGGCTGGCCGCTGCACATCTGCATGGATTTTCCTTTTCATACCAAGGAATATTTTCCCACGCAGTTTTTATGGCCTGTGTCAGATTATGCTATTGACGGTATTCCTTGGTCAGACCCCATAATATGGTATCCCAACCTGGCAGGTATCATTATACTGTATATTTACCGTTATAGAAGTAAAGGAAATTAGTGTGAANACTGGTGTTATCAGACACTATGACAGTGCAAAGAAATTTGGATTCATCCGCAGCGATGATGGCGACGATTATTTTTTCCATGGCGGCAGTTTAAGTCCCAAGATGAAAAGAATAGCTGGTTTATTACGGGAGGGATTTAGAGTAAANTTTGACACAGATTTTGATATGAAGGGGGATAAGGCAGTAAACGTTCANCCCGAATAACTGGTTATTGCTGTACGTAAAATCTGTATAAAAGGAAACATGGCTTTATAATCTGCTGAAAAGTCTGCGATTATTTTTTCTGAAGTAAAATCAACATTATTNTTTGAACAGCCGGCCAAAAAGTCCTTATACCGCAGCCATTTAATCTGGGGGTGATCTTTAGGAAAACCCTTTGGAGCAGTTTTCAATTGTTCTCCGCCCATTTCACCGAAATGGTTTTTGAAATTTTTGCTTAAAACAATTTTTTCTAAATCAGTATAATTATTAACAATGTATTCACGGATATTCTGCAGTGCTTCTTTCGGCGGGTGCCAGACACCTCCTCCCAGATACGAATTCCCTGGTTCAAGATGCATATAATATCCAGGAAACAACATATNCCTTCCGNCGCCTTTCATTGAAGCGCTGAACCATGTTTTGTACGGACTCTTGTCCTTGGAAAAACGCACGTCACGATAGATCCTGAATAAGCATTCTTTGGGCTGNACTCCAATGAGTTTTTCATCAAATCCTGATATATTGTGTAAGAGGATCGCCACTAGATCTGTGAAATTGGCAAGAGCAGCTTTATACTCATCTTTGTGATCATTGAACCATATGCGATCATTGTTTTGCTTGAGTTTGGTTAGAAAATCAAGTGTGTTTTGTTCAATCATATTGAAATTCCTCCCCGAAAGTTAAACGTTCACCGATGGGTGGATGGGAATAATAGAGCCATTTCACCCATGAGCTTGGATATGCATTGGATAAATTGCGATTGGCCAGCCCGGCCATAGCACCTAAAAAATCCACCTTATGCGGAAATAATTCTAATGATGATCGATCAGCTTGACGTTCAAATACGCGTGATATCCAATTATTTAATGGCCCAAATAGAAAGCCGGATAATATGCCCATGGTCAACCCGATCATTGGGAAGAGTGCTAGATTCGCAACATTTGAAGTGAGAAAATCTGGGAAGAATTTTTTCATCACCATGTCCAATAGGTAAAATGTGATGAGTTGCTGGACTGTTCCAATAACAATATTTTTCGGGAGGTGACTGTATTTATAATGACCAACTTCATGGGCAATAACAGAGGATATTTCTCCTTCGCTCATGTGCTTCAGTAAATTATCCGCCATGACCACTCGCCGCGTTTTACCCAATCCGCCTAAAAATGCATTTTCTTTTTTGGTTTGTTTNCTCATATCCTGGCGAAAGAAACCACCTGGCTTAAGATCTGCTTTTTCTAATATTAGGGTCAGTTGATTGATCAGGCTATCATCTTCAATGGGATCATATTTATTAAAAATCGGAGCAATAACCACCGGGAAGATCGTTACGAAAATAACTGAAATCAGTGCAGTCGCACCGCCGGCGACCAGCCACCAAATGTCAGGAAAAACGGCGAATACCCAGTAAAGNAAACCCAATAATAGTGGAAAAAGAANCAAGCTTACTAAAAATGATTTTATTTGATCCAGCGCCCAGGTTTTATGAGTATAATTGGAAAACCCCCATTTATGCTCATGGAGATATCCACTATAATATCCGAGAGGCAGTCCGATCACAGTTGCTAGTGATAGGAAAATCACCACGTAAATCAGAAAAGTCCAGATAAATGAAAATTCCAGCTGGGCGATCTGATGACTGAAGCCGGAAAAATAATACCAAAGCACAAAGGCCAATGAGATAACCGAACCCAGTANCCCAAGAAGACGTTTTTCTTTTTCGTACTTCTGGGCCTGGCTCTGTTTGTCAGCATCAAGTAGTGGATGGATTTCTTTCATGGGTTGAATTTAGTGATTAAAGAAGAAATTTACTTCAGCAGGGTCACCCGTTGGGACTGCACACTGCCCGCGGTTTCCACCTGGATATGATATACACCGGAAGACAGATCGCGGCAGTCCAGTCTGAAATCATGCAACCCGGNACTTACNTTGCCCAGACGGTGGGTGCGGACTTCTCTTCCTTTGATATCGAAAATTTGGATGGTTACTTTGGAGGAATGGGGNAGCTCAAAACGGATATTGGTTGCCGGATTGAATGGATTTGGAAATGCGGGATACAGTGTGAATGCTTCAGGGACAGCTGGTGAACCACTAACTGATAATGGATTGGCCACAAAGGGGATCGGTTCGAATGTTTCCTGAAAAACAGCCTGTGAAACCGTTGGATCCAGGCCAAACCAGTCTTCGATCAATGTTGTGTAAACCTGCCGAAAATCATGCTCCACCATTAGATTTTCATTGTTATCCAAATTGGACAAACTGGGCTGAGAACCAAACACATTGCCAACTGTGGTCGTGCCAAACGTAAATATGGGACCGCTAGTACCATGATCAGTTCCGTTGGAACCGTTTTCTTCCACACGGCGTCCAAATTCGGATGTGGTTACAACCATAACGCGGTCATCCAAGCCCTGGTTCTTGAGATCTTGTAAAAAGGCGCTTATGGCATTAGACATTTGGTTCAGCAATGAGGGATGTTCACCTGCTTGACCAGCATGTGTATCAAAGCCACCAATATTGAGGCGATAAATGGGTGTCATCAAACCACCGGAAATAAGTTTGGCGGTGACAGCCAACTGTTCCCCTAAATTATTATTGGGATATTCAACGGTCAAGTCGCCATCTTGACCTGCACCATAGATTTCTTCAGAATATTCTAAGGTGGTTAAATCCAGTTCTCGGACAAAATTCAATTCATCGCCGCCATAGGTTCCCGGGGGCGGGTCATTCGAACCGGGAACGTAATTCTCGTTTACGATATAATACATGACATCCGGGTCAAAAAGCATGGTAGCGAAATTTGTCTGGGTACTCTGGAACTCCAGGAGGTTGGCGCTATTGAATTGAATAGCGATGGGATGCTCCGGTGCACCATCAGGAAAATTGGGATATTCATTCTGAAAAAGTCTGCCCAGCCAACCGGAGGACCATATCTCATCAGCTGGCGAACCAGTCACCCAAATATCCGATGAGCGAAAATGGGACAAGTTGCCCTGGGGATAGCCGACACCGTGGATGATGCCCATTTCACCATTTTGAAAGATAGGGATTAGAGGAGCCATTTGCGGGTGGAAGCCGCTGTCTTCATTGACCATCAAGGCTTGATTGGCATTGAAGGCCAGGGTAGGCCGTTTCTGATGATAGACGTTATCATAAACCGGAATGACCGAATTCAANCCATCATTCCCGCCATCCATTTTTATAAGTACCAGGATGCGGTCAGAATCCCACGTTCCTGTTTTTCGGCGAATATTTTGCTTTGATTTACCCAGGGCCATGAGCGGCAATCTCGCGCCCAGAATGGACAGTAGCATACTTGTTTTGATGAAATCTCTACGCTTCATAATAATTGAAACTCCGGTTTGCGCATCATATAAATGATCAAATTCCGCAGGCGTTGCGGAGCACCGGCATCATTGATGTCCCAGTCGTATACTGCGGCGCCTTCCAAAAGGGCATAGAGTAATTGATTTTCTAAATCATCTGATATTGGCAATGGGAAGAACAGTTTGGCTAAATCATTAACAATTGCTTCCGCATCATTGGGATCACTCAATGTTTGTGCCAGGGCGACCACATCCGGTTCAAAGTCTAATTCCCCGCCAAAAAGGTTCGTACCGTCTGTCATTGTAGCTGTAAACAATTTACGCATGGGCAGGGTGATGGAATTGAGCCAGGAACGATAGCCAGCCCAGCCGTTTACATTGGGCGGCATGTTCGGAATCATACCCATGAAATGTTGCAGGTCAATTAAATAACGAAAGGGTATGTCTTCATCTGCAATGTCAAATTGTCGAAAAATACCCTGTGTGACCGTTAATGGATTGCGGATTAAACAACCCCGGAAGTTTTCATCGTAAAAGTGATCGCTGGTAAACACGTGATCCATGACGGGTAATATTTCATAATTGTTATTTCTGAAGATGGTCGTCATTTCATCCACAAAGGCATCATCAGGGACTTCATACACAAACCATTTATATATTTTTTCACAAATAAAATTGGCTGTTTGATCCTGCTGTAAAATGATATCAATGATATCGTCACCATCGAAATTTCCTGTTTGCCCTAAAAAAGTTTTTGGACCAAAATCATGCCGCTGTTGCCAATAATTTCCAAACCCGGTTGCCTGGTTATAACTATAATTGGTATTCACGCCATTTGTTCTATAGCCTGTAAATGCCCGCGCAGCTTCTTCCACATCTGTTTGTGTATAGTTATCAACACCTATGGTAAAGAGTTCCAGCAGTTCCCGGGCGAAATTTTCATTGGGGCGGTAGACGGTACTGGAATTGGTGTCCAGCCAGATCATCATGGCAGGTCCAAAGGTGACGCGCCGCAGCAGTTCCCTGAAGTTCCCTAGACTATGCTCCCGAAGAACTGCATTCTGTTCATACATGGCCTGGGGAAAGAAAACACCTTGCAATGAAGTNGCAAAATGGTTGTGCCAGAAAAGGGTCAAATTTTCAACGATAGACATGGGTTGCGTAGCCATGCGTTTCATCCACCAGCCGATGAGTTCAAACTGCCGCTGGTAGTAGGTTTGCAGCAATTCCATAATCTCTTCTTGTGTTAAGCTATCAAATTGCGGCGGCGGTTCGGTCACCCAATCTCCCGGTGGTTCCGGCTGGTCCTGTTCAGCAAGAATTGTGTCGACTATATTTGCCATGGTGTCAGCACCCGTTGTGGTTATTTCAGAAAATGTTGGCGCAAACAATGTTCTGCGCAGGAGGTGGGCTGCGGCATCATCATTCCAGTCAACAGTTGTATGTCTTCTGGATGGTGTGATGGGTACTGGTGTATAGTCTTTTAACGGAGGGTAATAAGGAGCCGGTTTATCGTCCAGGAATTTGCGGTAAAGTTTAGCAACTCGTGGTGTCGGCCAATCTTTTTTGATGTGGCTGGGCCGGTCCGCCTTTTTACGGCGGTTGGTTAGTAAATCCCGCCTGGTGATCGTTTCAGCCATATTCCACCGAAATTACATATGTGAAAAATTAAAAAAAATCATTATTGTTTAAACAGACTTCATGTTTGAAGAAAAGTCAAATTCATTATCTTTTATGAAATCTTTTATAAGTGCGCTGGCCTGTATAGGAATTTTGTGGGGTGCTTTGTATGTTTCAAAGCGGACACAATAACCGTGTTCATACAGCAGATTGTATGCCTGCTGACTCTTCTCCGGTTTTATGATTTCATCTTCCGTCCCATGTAGAATAAGAATGGGTGTTTTGCGGCTGATTTCCGTGGCATCATTGAACAGACGATCCGGGTTGCGTATGAAACCGGCGATAGGAATAATTCCACCAATAGGGAATTCTAATCGCAATGTAACATGAAAACATAATCCGGCGCCCATGGAAAAGCCGATCAAATAAATATCCTTTGGAGCAAAACCATCATCCATGACTTGTGCAATGAGCGCAGTGGTTAATTCAAATGTCTTTTCGTATTCCCAACCGGTTTCATCATTTCCGCTGAACCAGGTAAAGCCTTTGCCAACATCCGACTTGTACGGCGCCCGTGGGATATACCATTTAGTGTTCTCCACTTGCATGCTCCTTGCCGCCGGGACCATGGCATGTTCGTCACCTGTCCAACCATGGAGGCCGATGACAGCTCGTTTAGGGTTGTCATTATCTTGATAATAATTAATATTCAATGCTTACTGATCGCAGCAGCAGTCGTCAACGACTAGCACCGTTTCCAGATCGAAATCAATGCCATCCATTTTATAACGGATACAAACACCTTCTTCAATGTCTTCAACAGCACCGAGAACTGTAAGATCTGCTGTCGATACTTCACTGAAAAAATATCCATCCAGTATTGTACCGCCGCAGTCATCACAACCTTCTTCTTTTTCACACGCTGGAAAGACTAGCATGGCTAAAAATGATATTAAAAGTATATTCCTTTTCATTTTTTCTCTCAGGGCCTTTCAAAATTGGCGGCGGACATTAATGTCCATTTGCCATTTTCAGGTGTACGGCTGGGCTCCAAACGAAAAAGTTCGCCTGTAGCAGTATCCAGTAAATAATGCCAATGAGTGCGATCAATGCTGAAGCTTTGCAATTGATAGCGTCCTGCTTCACCTTTCTCCCCAATTTCATCGCGCATGAATTGCTCCAGGCGGGTCAATAGGGCATGTAGGGAATCTTCTTCTGTTTCAGCTGCTCCGATAAATACGAAGAATGATGCGGTTAGAAGCGCTCCGGAAATGAATCCAATGATGGTTTTTTTCATAACGTCTCCTTGTGTTTATAATGGTTGTTTACGGCTGGCTTCGAAGGCAGCCATTCGTTCAATAAAATCTTGTTCATTCGCCGCTTGCAACAAAGGACTGATCTCAATATTCTTGGCCATCGTAATAGTGGGTGATTGACCATAGTCATGTCCTGGATATATAATCGTTTTCGGGGGCAGAGTGAGCAGTTTATTATAGACAGAGTGGTAAAGCTCCCCGGTATCACTGCCTTGGCTGATCGTGCGCCCGGTACGGCCGACAAATAATGTATCGCCAGTGAAAATAACATTCTCTAATTTATAACAGGACGAGTCTGGAAAATGGCCTGGAGTATGGATTACATTAATATTTAATCTACCGATCTGAATCTGTTCCCCATCCTGCGTGGGATGTACGTTAACAGCACTTATACGCCCCGCTGAGCTTTCATGGATAATGATCAGCAATTCCGGAAATTCCTCCAAATATTCATCGATAAAGGCGATATGATCACCGTGAGTATGGGTAATCAGCATGGCTACAAAGGCACCGTTTATAAAGGGGCGGACTATTTCCAAAGGCAATGCAGCATCAATAGTTATCTGAGCTCTGCTTTGCATGCAGGTGAGGATGAACTGGAAATTGTCATCGTAACCGCCCTTAAATGATCGAATTGCAAAATCTGTATTAATCATAATAAAATGATACTGTTTTTGAACAGGTGTTAGTTTATCTTCAACCAGTCATAAATACACTATTTAAGTTCAACTAAACTGGGAATGAAAATATCATGAAAGATACAGGTCTATATTTGATTATCGCTGGTGTGGCTGTATTTACCCTGGTCTTTATTGGCAAAATATTTGCCTTTATTGCTAACAACCCAATTCTTGGATTAGCAGCTCTCGCAATTATTGGAGGCATCATATTGTTACTATTAAACATGATCCAGGAAAACAAGCAATCCAAAAAAGATGAACCCTTTCGTGGAGTAGACAAATGATTATTACTACTACTGAAACTATTGCCGGTTACACAATTACGAAGAATCTTGGGGTTGTCATAGGGAATACGATACGTGCTCGCCATATAGGTAAAGATATTAAAGCAGGTTTGCGCAGTCTAGTGGGCGGAGAAATAACCGAGTATACAGGTATGCTTTCTGAATCCCGAGAACAGTCACTGCAACGGATGATTGATCGAGCAAATGAATTGGAAGCAGACGCCATTGTTGGTGTTCGTTTTCAGACATCCATGATCATGCAAACAACAGCCGAATTGCTGGTATACGGTACTGCTGTAAAACTCTCTCCAAAATCTGATTAAATTTATTTCACAGACTGCTCTGTAACTGTATATTGCCCGACATTTTTTGTACAAAAATTCATCTCATAATCATAAAAAGGTAGACAAAATGAAATATATTGCAATTATAACTGGATTTCTCATTATTGGTTGTGAATCAACTGATAATCAACAGAGACCAAAGCTGGAAACAGCCATGGATTCTGTCAGCTACAGTATTGGTGTAGATATCGGCAAAAATATGAAAACACAGGAATTAGATATAAATGATAAAGCAATGTTCGCTGGCTGGAAAGCTGCCTTCAATGATGAAGACCTGCAATTGACTGAAGAAGATATGCTGGGAACACTGAATAACTTCCGCAAGGTAATGCAGGAAAAAGCCCAATTAAGAGGACAGCAGCAATCAGAAGAGAATTTATCTGCTGGTGAAGCGTTTTTA
>PAWC01000006.1 GCA_002713385.1 Fidelibacterota bacterium | reverse complement strand
ACGTGCTGGAAGTCAGTCGGGATTTTGAACTTGGCTCCATGCAGGGCAATTATACATTCAGTGAAGTTGTAGAGAAGATGGATACACTGGTGATCTTATATCCCGATATTGTTGCAGAAAAAGATTCCATTGGAACATCAATTGAAGGCCGCATTATCTGGGCTTTTAAAGTGTCGGATAATCCCGAACAGGATGAAGATGAGGCAGAAGTACTATATACGGGAATTACACATGCCCGTGAACCGCTGGGTATGATGAATCAATTCTATTTTGTGCAATGGTTATGCGAAAATTATACAACAGATGAGATAGCCCAATATCTCGTGAATGAACGCGAGTTGTGGTTTATCCCGGTAGTCAACCCCGATGGTTATGTGTACAATCAAACCATTGCTCCCAATGGTGGCGGGATGCACCGTAAAAACCGTAGAGATACCGGATGCGGAGACGGCACCCAGCGTGGTATAGATCTGAACCGAAACTATGGGTATGAATGGGGAGCCGATAATTCCGGTTCTTCACCCAACCCTTGTTCGTCAACATTCAGAGGTGATTCTGCTTTTTCTGAACCGGAAACCCAAGCGGTAAGAGATTTCATTTTTGCTAACGAATTTTCAAATGTTCAGCATTATCATTCTTACTCCAACGTGTTGATCCATTCCTGGGGGGATGGTTCTTTGCCCGCTGAACCGGACTTGACCACCATCAGAGAAATTGGATGGGAGATGACAAAATACAATGGCTACCAAGTGGGCACAGGATATGAAACCATCGGTTATGGTGTTAATGGCGATGCAGTGGATTGGTCGTACGGTGATGCCGGGCTTATTTCCTATACACCAGAAGTAGGTTCATATCAGGATAATTTCTGGCCTCCGGAGAACAGGGTCATTCCATTATGTCAAGATCAGCTTTATTCTAACAAGATCTTTGGTTTTGTAGGCGGTGCTGATCATATCATTTATACAGCTGAAACAGAAGAACAACAGGGTGACACTATTCAATTCAATATCACCATCCAGAACCGTGGTTTACAGGATTCTGATGGTGATGTGCTGATCGTGGCTTTGCCTTATAATAACACGAGTTCAATTTTAACCTATGATAATAATGCCGGTCCCTTAGTGGCACGGAGTACATCAGCTATTAATATTTCCATGGTAGCAGCAGGGTCATTGCCAAATGGATCTGAAATAGGTATGGTTATCATGCTCCATGATAACAGCAGTTTTGTAAGAACAGACACATTTACCGTTATAACTGGAATACCAACATCCATTTTCACTGAAGATGCCGAAGAAAGCCTAACACAATGGAGTACATATGCATGGGGTATAACTTCAGCTAGTTCTTACTCTGGAGATCACTCCATTACTGATAGTCCGCAAGGCTATTATTCAAATAATGATGCTTCAGCGATTTCCATGAACAACCCTATCAATCTATCGGGATTGGATAATCCGTTTGTTAGCTTTGCAGCTAAATGGGACATTGAGAACAATTACGATTTTGTCCGTTTTGAGATCTCCACCGATGGAATGCACTGGACATCATTGGAAGGAATACATACTGAAATGGGAGCAGGTCAAGGCACCCAGGATACAGATGATCATGGATACGACGGGACATCAGATTGGGTAGAAGAGTTTATAGATCTTTCATCATATACTGATGAGACATCAGTGTATTTTCAATTTATTCTTACTTCAGATGGTGGCGTAACTGGCGATGGTTTTTATTTTGATGATTTTTTAGTCCAGGGATATTTGAACTACTTACCTGGTGACATGGATGATAACAGTGAACTAAATATTTTTGATGTGTTGAACATTGTTGAATTAATATTGAGCGATGATAATTTAAATGATTATCAACAAACCACAGCAGATGTGAATTTTGATGGCGAAGTCAATATTTATGATGTGATGGCTTTAGTTGATATAATTCTTTCGAACTGATGAAAAAATACTTTTTATTTTTTATAATTCTGTCTATCGAAACTGCTACAGCAGAAAAATTATGGATATACTTTACTGATAAGGATCTGGCTGCAGATAATTTTATTACGTTGGATGATAAAACACTCCAGCGCAGACAGAAAATGGGCCTGGGCTTAACATGGTACGATCGTCCTGTGAACAGTGCTTATATTAAATCATTAGAGGAATATGGAGCAGTTATCTATCAAAAAAGCCGATGGCTGAATGCTGTTTCTATATCATCTGATATAAATATTATAAATGAAATTTCTTTTTTGCCTTTTGTTAAGAAAACTCATCCTGTAACTGTCTATAAAAAGAAGGATCTTGAGTTCGATGAACAAAGCTCGTTTAGAATAATGACTGCTTCAAGTTCATTGGACTACGGTTATGCCCAAGAACAAATAGAGCAGATAAATTGTCATACAGCTCATGATGCAGGGTACACCGGTCAAGGGGTGCGCGTATTGATCTTGGATACAGGATTCAATACTGAACGAATTGTATTTGATTCTTTAGAAATAATAGCTGAATGGGATTTTATTAATAATGATGGCAATACAGCTAACGAGACTGTGGATGAGGACAATTATGGTCAACATAATCATGGCACAATGATTTTTTCTACTTTGGCGGGATATGATCCCGGCAACTTGATAGGCCCGGCTTTTGACGCTGAATTTTTATTGGCTAAAACGGAAGATGTGCCTTCTGAAACACAAGTTGAAGAAGATAATTATGTAGCTGCATTAGAATGGGGTGAGCAGAATGGTGCTGATGTTGCCTCATCTTCTTTAGGTTACCTTGATTGGTATTCCTATTGTGATATGGATGGCAATACTGGTGTCACAACCATCGCTGTAGATATTGCAACATATCTGGGAGTTTTGTGTATTACATCTGCAGGGAATTGGGGTACTTCTGAACCGCCACCCGATCCATGCGATACCCTGTATTATTATATATCAGCTCCNGCAGATGCTGATTCTGTTATATCTGTCGGCGCTGTAAACAGTGAAGGTGATATCGCTTATTTTAGTTCCCATGGGCCGACATATGACGGCCGTATTAAGCCCGAAGTCTGTGCTCGGGGTGTTTCAACGTGGTGTGTGAATGCCAATAGCGATTCATACCGAACTGGCAGTGGAACATCACTATCCGCGCCACTGGTCAGCGGTGCCGCCGCCGTAATCTTGAGCGCCCACCCGGACTGGACGCCCATGGAAGTACGTGAAGCGATGATGATGACTGCTGATAATGCTGATTCCCCGGACAATGATTATGGCTACGGCGTGATTGATGTCATGGCAGCCATTGATTATGAAACTTCAGCTATAGATGAAAACAGTATTCCTGATGAATTTTCAATATTGAATATATATCCGAATCCGTTTAACCCCACCACAACCATGCAGTTTAAGGTAGGAACAGATGTTCACACGTCTCTACATGTTTACGATATAACCGGGCATTTGGTGGAAACAATTATAAATGAAAAACTAATGGCCGGAGATCATTATTATAAATGGGATGCGTCAGGATTGTCCAGTGGTATTTATTTTATTCATATAAATTTACCAACCAGCAATATTACCCAGAAAATTACTTACCTTAAATAATCCTTTTGCCGACGAATATTATACTTGCCTCGGGCAGTATAATATAAGAACTTAGGTCTCGCCGAGGTTCTTTTTCATGAATAGAATTAAACTAAATATATTTGCCTTGGGCATATTGTTCCCTTTTCTGCTTTTTGGAGCAGATATTGAGGGTAATACGTCCATTAAGCTTGATGCCTACGGCGGACCGGGCTCCATTTTATTGATTTGGGATTTGCCTGAAGATGAAATAATCTCATCTATCCGTATTTTCCGCAGTAATGATATGATGTCTACCTATGAAATCATTGATCTTGATGGGATGATTACAGATCGCTATTTGGACAATGATTTGTTTACCGATGACCTGTTATTTTACAGATTAGAGATGGAAACCATAGATAGCAGAATTCTTTCTAGTGCCTACCATACACCGGCATTTGCCAGGTCAATGGATACACAGCATTTTGGCAAAATTATTGCACAACTGGAGCAGTCTTATCCTGTTACGTCTTCAGCCCGCAGCGAAATAACAGATATTCATGAGTTCAAGAGTGTCCTGATATATGATTTTATACTAAATTATATTCCTTCTGGAATTAGTCAAATGAATTCTCTGCAAATGTACTTGTTGATGGAAGAGATCAATTTTGACTCATTTTTAAATATACTTTCTATTAAAGATTTTAAAGCTTGCACATTTTTGTTTGCTGATAATGATCCATCTGCATTACATCTTTATATTGAAAATGCATTTAATGAACTTGAACCATTGTTTCGCCAGCAGGTTTTATTTGCTCCTGCTGAGTGGCATGATGAAAAATTAGATTTAATTGATATACTGGATAGTAAGCTTGCTGCAGCAGTCGAAATTTATAGTGATGATTCAGCTTTTTTAGAGTCACTTCCGCCGGTACTCATTACAAACCTAGTGAAGGATTCAAGTGGCTTAAAAATAAGCATAAATCGATTTAACGTTCATGAAAGTTCAATTGAATTACGTATGAATGAAGAATCAATTCCCGTACCATTTGAATATAATGATTCTCAAATGATTTCAATCCCCAGTCATTGGGAATATGTTGAACTTATAATCGCAGGTGATGTTGTCCAAACGTTGCCAGTCGTAAATGAAGAAGGGGTCCTCTCTATAGCTTTAGATGATCAATACATATTTTCGGATGAAATATTTGATTTGCAAACAATGCGGTCCATCCCTGAACAGGATTTTCAATTGAATGAAATCGCATTTAATGCTATTGATCAAAAGCTCTCTGTCGAAATTGCCGGGAATTCAGAATGGTCAACACAATTAGGGCTTTTTATAGATGATTCATTATTGTGGGAATGGAATTCTATGCCGGGGTTTGAAGTGAATTTTGTTGATTCGAATTGGATTTTAATGACGTCAAAAGAAAATGGTTGGCTACATCTTTGTCACGTAAATGGAAATGACGCATGGAAGATATTGGAAAGCCGGCCATTGCACCTGCAGGAATCGTTTCATGAAAGCAAAGTACCGGATTTAGGGATCTGGACGGTATTATCCTTTTCCACCTTTGGGGAATCAAATGACATTACCAGGTCGCAGCAGAATAAACAATTCATACCGGAGATATTCGCATTCTACCAAAATTATCCAAATCCATTTAACTCCAGTACCAATATCACATTTGACCTGTTGGAAGAAGCAACTGTCAGTTTATATGTAGCGGATGCCAAGGGCAGAAAACTGCGGATTTATTTGGATGAAATATTCTTGGAAAAAGGCTTTTATTCCTTTGACTGGTCTGCGGAATTTCAGTCCAGTGGAATATATTTTATTATACTACAGGCGCAAACACGTGATTACCTGCCTGTAGCTATGAGTCGGAAAATGATATATTTGAAATAATTATTAAGAGGTAAGGTTATGCAAGAAAATCAATTTGATGATGAATTAAAACGTATGGATGAATTGGAACACGACAAGTCTTCCGGTATAGGGGAAGGGGTTTCTCTGGATGACTCACTTTCCGGTTTAGCTCTGCCCCAGCCCATAGTTGTAAATGCAGGCACATCGCTAAACAAAGCTATTCAAAAATTACAAAAACGTTCTTTGGGCTGCCTGCTGGTAGAACGTGACAGCAAATTGATCGGTATCATGACCGAGCGTGATATTCTGCTTAAGATTACGGGCAAGGGCATGAATTTTGATAAGGAAATTGTAGATGATTATATGACAGCTAATCCCGAATATTTGCAAATGGAAGATGCTGTCGCTTATGCCCTGAATAAAATGGTAGTGAGCGGTTTCCGTCATGTCCCCATTGTCGATGATAATAAAAAATCCGTAGGTGTTGTTTCGCTTGTGGATATTGTGCAGCAGGTGGCCACTTCCTTAGGTGAAGAAATTCTCAATTTGCCCTCCATCCCGCAGCGGAAAGGTTTTGCCAGGCCTGAAGGCGGTTGATGAAACATCAACTGCTCATTATTTATATAATCTTTATTCTTGGTGGCTGCGCCACTCATCCCACTGTCAGTACAACTCCCATGGTGCAAGGAGAAAAGCGCTATGGCTGGAGTTGGTCTGCGGAGAATGTCTTCCCTTACCTCTGGTACCGCTATGGACTGAGCGATAAGGATGATATCGGTATCCGGGTCGGCCCGGCGATTTATGGTACTGGATTTGATTACAGCAGGATATTGTACAACAAAGGTAATAAATGGGATGTGATGAATTTGGCCTGGAGCTTGAACCCCAATTATAATACCGACTTTACCTATTACAAATTCAAGCAGCGCATGAACAAAGATGATACACCCGGGGCGATTTCCTGGTGGGGATTGCGCATGATGTATATTGCCAAAGGAATCACCGGCGGGACGAGTACACGAATCGGCTTCCTGCTTGGCGGTCAGCCCAATAACAAATGGGGTTATGAAATTGGCTATAACCATGATTTCAGTTCCATGCCCATCAGTAATCTCTTTGATTTCAGTTGGAATGATACTGTCAAAGCGGATTCTACCCTTAACAGGCGCTATGGAGACACGCCCCATACTGATCCGGCTTCAGGGTTACCTACAGAATATTCACGGCTTACCGGTATTTCTTTCCGTATTTATGTGAACCTGGAAATGACACCTTCGGCCGCCGCAGACTAGCGCATTTAATTTAACCATCCATGCCAGCAATAAAATCTCCTGAATCCATAACACAGGATGGGCAGGGCTTAGTCCAAGGAATTAACAGCCTGATTACGCAAGCAGTAAAAGCAGAATTTGATGGGCAGCCCAAAGACCATCCGCTTATTGTTGTGAATGCGGTAAAAAATATTATTGGTGACGATAGAGGTAATCCCTCGCAAAATCTTTTAAAATTGTCCGAAAATTATATAAATCAATTTTCCGGAAGAAATGACGATGACCGTATTTTAAATAACGTAATTAAAACCGGTTTTGGTCTGACAGTTTTTGTTGATGAAGTTGAAGAAGCTCTTATGTCTGGTAATAAAGAAGCAGCAGAGCTGGAAACGGCTAAACAACTGTTAGCTTCCGATAAATCACCAGCCATACTTGAGTTGCTAGCCGAATTAGCAATGCATAATATCACCTCACTAGGATTATTCACATATCATTGGTTGCGGAGTTATCAATTCCTCCAGGATAAAGAAATGTTGTGGGCTTATGCCCGCTCAATGATCAATGAAATTTTCAAAGGGCAATTGCAACAGCACACTCCAGTAATATCACAAAAGCCACAAGATCATTTAAACGCAGTTATATCGGATAAACTCCACGGATTATGGCCAACATTTTCTGCTATGGACAGGCTGTGGGATTGTGATTATATACGTATTGAAAGCTATAGGAAATCAATTTCATCCTGGCTGGAAAAACAAACATTTAATAAGGTTGAAGTTGCTGAAACGGATTCAACAGGATTAACTAATTATATTAATCACAGCGGCCGCTATTTTATTGATTTGGCAGAGGATATAATAGACAATCATAAAGGGGATGTTGCTGTTATAAAGATTATTGAACTGGAAAGTTTACGGGGTATTGCAAAAACATCCACACCTGAATCATTTCCCCGCATCTCCCAATGCATTAATTTTACAGCCTCCTGATCATGCTAATCGGTTCATATCAACTCTACAGCATAGAAACCAGTGAATTTGCCTTGGACGGCGGTGCCATGTTTGGTATCATCCCAAAACCACTTTGGGAAAAAGAAGTGCCAGCCGATGAACAGAACCGCATTACTATGGTTACTCGCTCGCTGCTTTTGGTAAGCGATGATCACAAAATAATTATAGACACAGGCAATGGTACGAAATGGCAGGAAAAATTCAGGGATATTTACCGCATTGAACTGGATAATCTGAATCTGGAAAAGTCCTTGGCCAAGTATAACTTTTCTCCAGGGGACATTACAGATGTATACTGCACTCATCTCCATTTTGATCATGTAGGCGGAAACACAAAAATCGTTGCGGGAAAACTGGAACCTGTTTTTCCAAACGCGACGTATTGGGTACAAAATGAAAACTGGGAGTTGGCCAATTCACCCAGCGAAAAGGATGCTGGCAGTTTTATGAGCGCTGATTGGTCAGTCTTGTTAGAAAATAATATGATACATTTTGTTGATGGTAAGGAGTCATTTCTTCCTGAAATAGAAAATCATTTAACCTATGGACACACGACAGGTTTGATGCATCCCATTATTGGTGATTCAACGAATAAACTCATATATATGGCAGACCTCATCCCCATGGCGGCACACATTCCATTACCCTGGGTGATGGCCTATGATATCCATCCGGCACTGACTGTTCAGGAAAAGGGTGAAATTTTGCCAACAATTGTGGATGAAGACTGGATCATCTTTTTTGAACACGATCCCGTTTATCAAGCGGCAACAGTTCAATTCGATGGCAAACACTATAGATTAAAAGATTCGGTGATAGTCAGTGCATGATGAAGCTAGGATGGAAGATCTGTTTTTACGGGGTTTGGAAGCTTACCACAGTGGTGAATATTTTGATGCCCATGAACATTGGGAAGATCTATGGTCCGATTATCATTTTGAAGACAGACGTTTTATCCAAGGCTTGATTCAAATGTCGGTGAGTTTTTTTCATCTACAAAATAATAACCTGAATGGCGCTAAAGGGTTGCTGCGCAAATGCCTGGAAAAATTTGATGGTTATTCAGGGGTACAGAGAAACATAGATGTGGACAGTTTGAAGGAATGCTTAATAACAATCCAAGAAGAATATATTAAAATTGATAATTCCTCTGATTTTAATAGGGACTTAATACCAGAGTTGATATAACGATGAATGTAGGCTTATTTATTAAAGATTTTGAATTGGGAACAAAAGTTTCGTCCAAATTAACGGAATTGGATTCTACCTTTAAATTCTGTGAGAAGAATACAGATCTATCTGCAAATACAAAACTGGTGATTATTGACCTCGACAACAAAGAAACAGGGAATGAATTTTTTATCCATCAAATAGCGACTGATCGAAAAGCTATTCGGATAGTTGGCTATATGAAACAGGTGTTAAAAGAGCACCATGAAAAGTTCAAAACGGCAGGCTGCACCATTATATTACCGCGTTCTTCATTGGTAAAAAATCTGTCTACATTTATTGAAAAATAATGAGGGAAAGTAAAGACCGAAAAATTAAACGTGCAGTAAAAGTCGTTCAATTGCTCTATAAGGAATATCCCAAAGCCAAATGTTCACTGAATTATAACAATGTTCATGAATTATTGGTGGCCACAATTTTATCAGCGCAATGCACAGATCATCGTGTCAATATTGTTACGAAAGATCTATTCAGGAAATACCGTTCTCCTGAAGATTACGCCTATTGTGAAGTAAATGAGTTAGCTGATAATATCCATTCCTGTGGTTATCACAATCAAAAAGCACGGAGNATCCAAGGCGCCAGTTTAAAAATTGTGGAAGAGCACAATGGTATTGTCCCCGATAAAATGACACAGTTGGTAAATCTGCCGGGTGTCGGACGTAAAACCGCTAATTGTATTTTGGGTGAATATTATGGTGTGCAGTCAATGGTTATTGATACACATATGGTAAGGATTATGAATCTATTAGGGTTTACTCAATCAAGGGATCCAAAAAAGATAGAATTTGAACTGATGGACATATTTGATAAAAAAGACTGGGTAAAATTGACTCACCTGGTAATAGATCACGGCAGAGCGGTATGTATCGCCCGGAGACCAGAATGCAGAAAATGTATTTTGAATGCTCCCTGTCCATCAGCAATCAATTAAATAAAACTCATTTGTACCCCAATTATTACTTATTAATTTAAAAGAGTTAAAACATTTGTATTATACAAATATATAAAATGCAGTTTCTCACAAAAACATTCCATTTTTGTGCTGCTCACCAGTATGGGCATGCAAATTGGAGTGCAGAAAAGAACGTAGAGGTCTTTAAAGAAGATGCCAAGGTTCACGGCCATAATTATATCCTGGAAGTGACCGTTAAAGGTGAAGTAAATCCAGATACAGGATTTATTGTTGATTTATTTCATTTAAAACAATTAGTTCAAGAAGACATCATAGCTNTACTTGATCATTCGCAAATTGAAAAGGATATTCCCTGGTTTATGAATAAACAGCCGTCTACTGAAAATATAGTTGTTTTTATTTGGGAGTCAATTGCACCAAAACTTCAGGGTGCTGAATTGCATCGTATTCGCTTACGCGAAACACCTACTATATCGACTGATTATTACGGTCCTAACTNCTGCTGATGGATTTCAAAAACAGATTGTACCTGATATTAGCAGGTATATTTATTGCATCCTTGGTGTGTTCAAACCTCATTTTTCAAAAATTCTTCACTTGGACACCGTTTGGAATTTATACATTTGAGATTTCAGTAGGCATATTGCCATACCCCATAACGTTTTTAGTAACNGATTTAATTTCAGAATTATTTGGCAAAAAAAAAGCAGACCAGGTTGTCTTTGCAGGTTTAGCAGCTTCAATTTTTGTTATGGGTATCATTTTATTAGCCGATGCAGTACCACAAACTGAATGGTCGCCNGTTGATTCAGAAACGTTTAACCGCGTCTTTGGACTTTTTGGGCCGGCGGTGTTTGCTTCCATGGTAGCGTATTTAACTGCACAATTCATCGATATCAGAATGTTTCATTTTTGGAAACGCCTGACCAAAGGGAAGCATCTCTGGTTAAGAAATAATGCCTCTACTATTGTCAGCCAGTTTGTTGATACAGCTGCAGTTTTATCATTACTTTGTCTTGCCGGAGTGNTTGAATGGAGTCGCTTTTTGCNATTATTAGAAAACGGATTTTTATTTAAGGTGCTTGTTGCTCTTTTGGATACGCCTATTATTTATGGTGTGATCCATTTGTTAAAAGGGAAAGTCGACATTGCGCCTTACCAGGAAGGAATTGCTAATGAAGGATCATAAAAAACTACAAGAAATAACAAAATTATTATTGAGTGAAATTGGTGAAGACCCAACGCGTGAAGGATTAATCAATACACCGGAACGTGTTGCAAAAGCATGGGATTTCTTTTCCCAGGGTTACCGTGCCAATGTTGAGGAAATCGTCAATGGTGCTATTTTTGAAGAAGACTGCAGTGAAATGGTTGTGGTGCGGGATATTGAGTTTTTCAGTATGTGTGAACACCATATGATTCCGTTTTTTGGNCGCTGCCATGTGGGTTATTTGCCAAACAAAAAAATCATTGGTTTATCTAAAATACCAAGAATCGTAGATGCTTTTTCACAACGGCTTCAGGTTCAGGAACGCCTGACAAGCCAGATTGCAGAAACGCTCATGGATGTCCTGGATCCCATCGGTGTGGGTGTTGTCATGGAAGGGAGGCATTTATGCATGCAGATGCGGGGTGTGGAAAAGCAAAACAGTTTTGCAACAACATCTTCAATGCTAGGGCAATTCCGCGAGTCACCCGAAACACGGTCTGAATTTTTAAGCATAATAAGAATGAGGCAATTTTAAAATGGCATTAGCAAATACACCTAAACCACCTTATTACGCCGTCATTTTTACTTCCCAGCATACTGGCAAAGAGAAAGAAGAATATGGAAGAACTTCTGCTAAAATGGTCGATTTGGCTAATAAACAACCGGGGTTTTTAGGAGTTGATTCGGTTCGTGACGAATCTGGCAAGGGTATCACAAGCGTTTACTGGAAAGATAAAGAATCCATTGACGCCTGGCGTAATCATCCTAAACATAAGAAAGTCAAAAAGCGCGGAAGAGCAATTTGGTATGAAAATTATTTCCTACGAATAGCAAAAGTAGAAAAAGACTATGGCAAAATTTGATATTGCAGTTTTAGGCGGTGGACCCGGTGGTTATGTGGCTGCGATTCGAGCTGCACAATTGAGGAAAAAAGTCGCAATTATCGATAAAGATCGTTTAGGGGGTATTTGCCTCAATTGGGGCTGTATTCCTACTAAAGCTCTGTTAAAGAATGCTGAAATTTTTCATTATATCAAGAATGCCGATCAATACGGAATAAACATTCCAAAATACACAGTTGATTTTGGTGCAACAATTACAAGAAGCCGTAAAGTAGCAGATCAATTGTCCAAGGGCATTGCTTTCTTGATGAAGAAAAACAACATTACCCACCTTGAAGGAAAAGGCAAGCTGACTTCTGCTACTACTATTGAAGTGACAAAGGGTAAGAAAAAAGAAACCATTAAAGCGGATAAGATCATTTTAGCTACCGGTGGCAGGCCCCGTTCATTTCCGGGGATGGAATTCGATGGCGAGCGCATTATTTCTTACAAGGAAGCAATGATCCTCAAAGAGATTCCTAAGAAGATGGTTATAATAGGATCGGGAGCGATCGGTGTTGAGTTCGCTTACTTCTATAATGAATACGGCACGGAGATTCATCTTATCGAAATGATGCCGCGCATTGTTCCCGTTGAAGATGAAGCTGTTTCCAAAGAATTGGCCAACAACTTCAAAAAATCTGGAATCAAAATTTATACTGATGAAAAAGTTTCAAAAATTTCTGCGCTGAAATCAACAGTCAAAGTCCATTTAGAGCGTAAAGGTAAAAAAGAAACTCTGGAAGGTAATATTGCTTTAGTTGCAGTGGGAGTAACCGGAAATATTGAAAATATAGGTCTCGCGGGCGTGGGTGTTGCGACTGATAAAGGCGCAATCACCATCAATGAATTTAACCAAACGTCTGTGTCCAACATTTATGCCATTGGCGATGTGACCGGCCCGCCGTGGCTAGCGCACGTAGCTTCGGCTCAAGGCCACGTTGCCGCCGAGCATGCAGCCGGGCACAACACTACACCAGTTGATTATTCAAACATTCCCGGATGTACATATTGTCAACCGCAAGTAGCATCCATCGGTCTGACAGAATCAGCTGCCAAAGAAAAGGGCTATGATGTAAAGATAGGCAAGTTTGATTTTAAGAGCAGCGGCAAAGCCATGGCTACTGGAGATACGGCTGGATTTGTAAAACTTGTATTTGACAGTAAGTATGGTGAATTGCTGGGTGCCCATATCATTTGTTCAGAAGCGACAGAAATGATCGCTGAACTGGGTATAGCCAAGGCACTTGAATCCACATGGCATGAATTAGCCACTACCATTCATGCCCATCCAACATTAACGGAAGCTGTCATGGAAGCGGCACTGGATGCCATGGGGCAGGGAGTACATCAATAATGCTGCAATTTCAAGACTTGGGCAATGCTCCCTATCAGCAAACATGGGACATGCAGAAAGAGATGCAATCCCAACGCATTAATAATAAAATTGATGATACTGTTCTTTTGGTGGAACATGAGCCCGTTTATACCTTTGGGAAAAATGCCAATGAAAATCATCTTCTGCAGAATTATCCTGAAGATGTAAAAGTATTCCATATCGAACGCGGCGGCGATATTACCTTCCACGGCCCGGGACAGCTCGTGGGCTATCCCATCATTGATCTCCACAATTATAAAATGAGCATCAGTTGGTATATGTGTTCTTTAGAAGCAGTTATTATCAATACACTCAATCATTATGGAATTGCAGCAGAACACAAAAAAGGACTAACTGGAGTATGGGTGAAAGAAGAAAAAATTGCTGCGTTGGGAGTGCGTATTTCACGCTGGGTTACCATGCATGGATTTGCGTTAAACGTTAATACCGAACTCCATTATTACGATGGCATCATTCCCTGTGGAATATTTGAGTATGGTGTGACTTCCATGAAAAAACTCCTAGGCACTGCAATTAAAATGGATGAGGTAAAGAAATTATTGATTAAAGAATTCAACATGGTTTTCCATTGTAAAACGGATGAGGGTGTTTGATGGCCCGATTGCATGGATTCATGAAAAAAGAATTGCTGGAAGTCTACCGCAAAATGGTGACCGCCAGGCGGTTGGATGAAAAAATGCTCATCATGCTGAAACAGGGTAAAAGCTTTTTCCAAATCGGTTGTTCAGGTCATGAGGCCGCACAATTAGCTGCCGCAACAGTCATGCGTCCCGGAGAAGATTGGGCGTATCCCTATTACCGTGATGCTGCGTTATGTTTAGGTTTGGGTATGACAGCGAAAGAACAATTATTATGTTTTTTAGCCAAAGCAGATGACCCCAATTCCGGAGGACGTCAAATGCCCCAGCATTATGGACATAAAAAACTGCGCATTGTCAGTCAGTCCAGTCCAACTGGAACACAATTTTTACAGGCAGTGGGTAGCGGAATGACATGTAAATGGGATAAGACCAAGGAGATCGCTTATGTTTCCAGTGGAGAGGGTTCAACCAGCCAGGGCGATTTCCACGAAGCGTTGAATTGGGCCAGTCGCGGAAAAGTACCCGTTATTTTCCACATAGAAGACAATGAATATGCAATCAGTGTTCATATTTCCGAACAGACAGCCGGTGGATCTGTTTATTCGATGGTTTCCGGTTATCAAAACTTGGCGCGCTTTGATGTAGACGGAACGGATTTTTTTGAAACACATCTCGCTTTTAAGAAAGCTGCTGAACGAGCTCGAAGAGGAAAAGGTCCGACAGTCATCATTAGCCATGTGGTGCGCTTGCTCTCCCATTCTTCTTCAGACGATCAGCGTAAATACAGAACAGAAGATGAATTATCTGAAGACCAGGTCAAAGATCCAATAATACGTTTTGAGCAAATGTGTACTGCTGGGAAAATTATCAAGCAAAAAGATTTTGACAAGATCAAAAAAGAAGTTTTTACACAAATTGATGAAGATGCAAAATGGGCCGAACAGCAGGATCATCCAGACATAGACACGGCCATGGATCATATTTATTCTAATAACGACCAATTAGAAGCAGCAGATTTAAATCAAATTGCGGATAAGATAGTCATCATAGATGCCATAAACCACGCTTTGGCAGAAGAAATGGAAACCAATGATAAAATGGTGATATTTGGACAGGATATTGCTGATCCTAAAGGAGGAGTATTTACTGCAACAAAAGGACTCACAGATAAATTCGGCAAAGACCGGGTGTTCAATTCACCATTGGCAGAATCATCTATTATTGGGACTGCTGTGGGCATGGCTGTTACCGGTTGGAAGCCCGTTGTTGAAATACAATTTGGAGATTATATCTGGTACGGTATGATGCAAATCAGAAACGAAGTGGCCACCATGCGTTACCGATCCAATAATACATGGAGCTGCCCTATGGTCATACGCGTGCCCGTGGGAGGATACATTCATGGTGCCCTCTGTCATAGCCAGTCCATCGACGGTTATTTTATCCACTTGCCAGGTATTTATATTGCCTACCCTGCAACGGCTGCAGACGCGAAAGGACTCTTAAAAGCTGCCTGCCGTATGGACGATCCCGTAATATTCATGGAGCATAAAGGGCTATATCGCCAAGGTTATTGTGCTACACCTGAGCCCGATAAGAATTATATTCTGCCTTTTGGTAAAGCAAGGGTTGTTCAAGAAGGAGATCAACTCACCATAATTACGTGGGGCGCTATGGTCCAAAAATCAATTGAAGCTGTGAAAGAATGTAATTCTATAGGTAATGTTGAAATAATTGACTTGCGTACATTGAACCCGTTGGATCGAGAATCAATTAGAGTTTCATTGGATAAAACGGGTAAAGCCATGGTTGTATATGAAGATAATCTTACCAATGGGCCTGGTGCAGAAATTTCAGCCATTATTGCCAATGAATATTTCGAATTACTTGATGGTCCCATCAAGCGAGTAGCGGCGCAAGATTCGCCGGTGCCATACAATTGGTATCTTGAAAAACAAATTTTGCCGCAAACATCTGATATTGTTGCGGCGTTAACAGAATTATTGGAGTATTAATTATGGTCGTAGATGTAGTTATGCCCAAAATGGGTGAATCGATTACAGAAGGGACAATTTTAGAATGGCGGAAAGGAGTGGGCGATACCATCGCTACTGATGAAATACTATTGGAAATAGGAACAGATAAAGTCGATGCTGAAATACCTACACCAAATAGTGGAATCATTACTGAAATTTTAGCAGAACCCAATGATGTTGTAGAAGTAGGAAAAGTGATTGCCCGCATTGATACAGATGAATCTGGCGCTACACCTACGCCGTCAAAGACAACTCCAGAGCCAGAGAAGGAACCTGAACCTCCACCGCCGGTACCAACTAAACCCGAACCTCCTGTATCTTCAACAGAGAAAAAATATTACACACCCGTTGTTAAATCCATCGCCCGCAAAGAAGGCGTAAGTCAGGAAGAACTTGCTGCCATTACCGGCACAGGAAAGAATGGCCGTGTCACAAAGAAAGACCTCCTAACTCATCTCGAACAGCGCACGGCAGCTCAGGTTATTGCACCAGAACCCCCTGCAGTTTCTGTACCTGTGGTTTCACAATTAACGGATGAACGCGTTGAAATGGATAAAATGCGCAGATCGATTGCCGAACATATGCGCTTAAGTCTGGATACATCAGCCCATGTCCACCTGATTAATGAAGTGGATATGACACACATTGTTCAATATGCTGATGTAAATGGACCGAGCTTCAAAGCACGGGAAGGTTTTTCATTAACTTATACACCATTCATTGTTTATGCCTGTGTCCGTGCCTTGCAGGCCTTCCCGGATATGAACAGTTCACTGGAAGGAACTACCATTATTCATAAGAAGAATGTCAATATTGGATTGGCTGTAGCTGTGGAAGCCGGTTTGATGGTACCGGTCATACCCCAATGTGAGGAATTAAATTTCCTGGGACTCTGCAGAAAAGTACGCGATTTGGCAGTGCGAGCACGCACTAAACAGATTAAACCGGAAGAACTTTCAGGGTCGACTTTCTCTATTTCGAATTTTGGAATGTTCAATGTGACCACCGGAACACCCATTATTAACCAGCCCAACGTTGGCATATTGGGAGTAGGTACGATCAAGAAAAAGCCGGTAGTGATTGAAACTCCACAAGGGGATACAATCGGCATTCGCAGTATAATGTATCTATCCATTGGTTTTGATCATCGCTTGGTTGATGGTGCTGGCGGTGCGCAGTTTATTGAAGCTGTGCAAAAGAACCTTGAAACCATGGATCTGGAGCACTTGTTTTGATGACAGCTGTTCAAGCACCCAGAATCAGAAAACCCAAAATCCGTCTGCAAATTGGAGAGGGATATAAATTTGTAGGTCGGGTTGTGCAGACGAATAATCTGCATACAGTCTGCGAGGAAGCGCGTTGCCCGAATATCTATGAATGCTGGGGAAGAGGGACTGCTACGATCATGATCTTGGGTGATATCTGTACCCGGGCATGCGGATTTTGCTCTGTGAAAACGGGACGTCCGTCATGGAACGATCCATTGGAACCAACACGTACTGCCATGGCAGTGAATAAAATGAATTTGCGTCATGTAGTTATCACTTCAGTAGACAGGGATGATCTGAAAGGAGATTTTGGTGCACAGGTCTGGGCTGATACAATCAGGCAGATTCATAAGCATGTTCCTGCATGTACTGTTGAAGTATTAACACCAGACTTCCAGGGCTATTATCCTGCGTTAGAAAAAGTATTTGCGGCCCGACCGGAGATTTTTTCCCACAATGTTGAATGTGTGNAAAGGATCAGCAAGCGAGTACGGTCGCAAGCCAATTGGNAGCGCAGTTTGGCTGTATTGAAGCATTCTGTAGANTATGNGCTACTGACAAAAACGGGTATCATGGTAGGACTGGGAGAAAGAAAAGATGAAGTCATNGCTACGATGCAGGAAGTAGTCGATATTGGCGTGAAAATTTTCACCATTGGTCAATATCTCCAACCCACGCAAAATCATTTGCCAGTAGCCAGATATGTTGAAAATGAAGAATTTGCTACATATAAAGAATTGGGTTTAGAGATGGGTTTTAGCGTTGTTGANTCCGGATCATTGGTGCGCAGTTCATACCACGCAGATGAACAAGCCAGGTTGAGCGGAGNGTTNNCATTTAATGAATAAAACAATCGTTTATAGNCTGATCGCTGTGGCNGGNGTTGTCTTGGCAAGTATTATGTATTCGATACAGCACAGCGATGAAGTTGTAGAACCAAAAGTGAACAGCGTAATCATGATCGATGGTAAAATACCGCCCCAGCTTTCAGACCTTTTTCCAGATCGAGAGGCGGGACCGCATCAAAAATTCATCGATGAAAAATCCTGTTTGGTGTGTCATAAGCAGGAAATGACAATACCCGGCGTTGGTTTTGTTCCCAAAATTCCCCATGAATTTCGCCCGGGTTGCGTGTCCTGCCATTTCTTACCTTCGTGATTAATATGACGATGAGGCTNAATAAGTCTGCCATATATACATATAATATACTTTGGCATATTTATTGAGTAATATTTATTAAATTTCTAAAAGGAAAATCATGGCTGAAAATGTAAAGAAGAAAACTGAAGAATATCCCGTAATGCCACTGCGGAATACTGTCNTGTTTCCCCAGCAGGTTATTCCCATTTATGTTGGCAGGGAAAAATCCTTGAAACTTATTAATGACTTAGCGCCGCAAGGTAAACATATCGTTGTTGTTGCCCAAGAAGACGGTTCTATAGAAGACCCACGGTCAGAAGATTTGTATTCTTACGGTACGCTCGCTGTCGTATTAAAAGTTTTTGACATGCCNGATAACAGCAAATCCGCCATCGTTCAAGGAGTGGAACGGGTGAAGATGCTGGATTATGTGGATGATGATCCATATTTTATTGCAAAAGTTTCTCGTGTGCAGGATAAGGAAGAATCTGATATAAAATTGGACGCGTTGGTTAAAAATCTGCGCAATACATTTTCCGAACTTATTCAAGTGGCGCCCAACCTTACGGAAGAACATTCGGGCATGTTATCCAACATTCAAAAGCCTGCACGCCTTGCTGACCGTGCCATTTCCCTTTTAACTGTTTCCAATTCTGAAAAACAGGATATACTGGAGGAACTCGACGTTAAAGCACGTGTAGAAAAATCTATCGCAGTATTAGCCAGGGAAATTCAACGGATCAAGCTGGGGGAGGAAATCCAGAGTGAGGTCCATGATGAAATATCCAAGACCCAGCGGGAATATTATCTGCGGGAGCAGATGAAGGCCATCAAGAAAGAACTGGGTGAAGATGAAGGCTCTGTAGAACTCAATGAACTGGAAGCTAAAGTCAAAGAAGTCAAAATGTCTGAAGAAGCAGAAAATGTTGCCTTGAAGGAANTGGACCGCTTATCTCGNATTCCCACTCAGTCACCTGAATATTCCGTGGCCCGGACGTATATTGAATGGCTGGCTGATTTACCCTGGTCTAAATCATCAAAAGATACAGTTGACGTAAAGAAAGCTTGGAAAATTTTGGAGGAAGACCATTATGGTCTAGAAAAGGTTAAAGAAAGAATTNTGGAATATTTAGCTGTGCGCTCGCTAAAACAGAAAAAAGATCCTGATGCCGTCGTTCGTGGACCCATCCTGTGTTTTTCCGGACCTCCTGGAGTGGGTAAAACGTCTCTGGGCCAATCNATTGCACGCTCTATGGGACGGGATTTCATCCGTATTTCCCTGGGCGGCGTGCGGGATGAAGCTGAAATACGCGGTCACCGCAGAACATATATCGGCGCCTTGCCGGGACGGATTATTCAATCGCTGAAAAAAGCCGGAACGAATAACCCTGTATTCATGCTGGATGAGATTGACAAATTGGGTATGGATTTTCGCGGCGATCCATCATCGGCACTTTTAGAAGTATTGGATCCTGAACAAAATAGTACATTCAGTGATCATTACCTGGAAGTGAATTTTGACTTAAGTAACGTCATGTTTATCGCCACAGCCAATTATCAGGACCCCATTCCGCCGGCACTGCGGGACAGAATGGAAATATTGGAGTTCAGCGGTTATATTGAAGATGAAAAGTTAAAAATTGCCAAGCGGCACTTGATTCCCAAACAGATTGAAGAAAACGGCCTGACTAAAAAAGAAGTTGGCTTCGATGATACTTCCATAAAAGAATTAATTCGTTCATATACCCGAGAAGCAGGAGTGCGCAATCTGGAACGCGAGATTGCCAACGTACTCAGGAAAGTAGCCCGGGACCAGGTAGAAAATAAAAGTAAGAAAACAAAGCTTACGAAAAAGAAGGTCTTAGCTTATTTAGGCGCTCCGCGTTTTTATTCAGAATTGGCAGAACGCACAACCAAACCCGGAGTGGTCACAGGATTGGCCTGGACAGCCGCCGGCGGAGATATCTTATTCATTGAAGCGTCCAAAATGAAAGGGAAAGGAATTCTAACGTTAACCGGCCAACTTGGTGATGTCATGAAAGAATCAGCAACTGCAGCTTTGACATATATTCGATCCCATACAGATATACTTGGTCTTGATGAAGATTTCCACAAAACAACAGACATCCATGTCCATGTCCCGGCAGGAGCCATACCCAAGGACGGACCTTCAGCAGGTGTAAGTATGTTTACAGCTATATTATCATTATTAACTGGAAAACACGTGGTAGATAAATTAGCAATGACGGGTGAGATCACATTGCGGGGTAATGTATTACCCATCGGTGGTGTAAAAGAAAAAGTTACTGCTGCGCACCGTTCAGGAATAAAAACCATCATTCTCCCTGATCATAATAAAAAAGACCTNGAAGATATACCCGATCATATTAAAAAAGACCTGACNTTTCATTTTGCCCATGAAATGATGGATGTGATTGATGTGGCGCTGCCGGGNTTAAATGGGCGGAAGAAGAGACCAATTAAGAAAACAACATNAAAAGCAAAAAAAGCGTCATAATTTCCCGGCTGTATTTTGAAAATATAGAAAAATAGGGCGCTTAGCTCAGTTGGTCAGAGCGCTGCCCTTACAAGGCAGAAGTCACAAGTTCGAGTCTTGTAGCGCCCACCCCTCGGAAGCCTCCGTTTATTGATGGAGGCTTTTGTTTTATGGGCTGATGACAAGTGTGTCAGAAATGGTCATTGTATATCATATTTGTATGGAATATGGACACAGATTGTATGGACCCTCACCCTAGGATTTAAGCAAGAGCCCAGCAGTAGCGAGGTTTTTTGTTTCCCCGCATAGTCCCCTTCGTTTCTGATCAGAAACGAAAGACTTATCTAAAAAAGTTATTTAGAATGGGTCAAAAGTTAAGATGAAGAAGAAAAAGAATATAAAATGTAACGTAGATTGTTCCAGTTATAAATGCGTTTGAGAGGCTTATTTTATTAGGTAGTTACCAGTAAAATTGTATATTGAATGAGATCTCAATAATAAATACAGAAAGAATGAATGAAAAATAGAGGAAAAGATCGAAGGCAGTCAAAACGACGTAAAAAAAATGCACCTGTGGAACAAAACAAACGGGGTAATGGAGAACAGCGGAGTGGAATCGACCGACGCAAGGGTGCCGATCATCCTCGAAATTAATTTATTTATTTTAACTATATACTTGTAAATTGTACTATAAATAAGTCAGCTGATAGCTGCATTAAAATAAAAATAATAACGAGGAAAACATGCAAGAAGGAATAGTTAAATTCTTTAACCAGAATAAGAGTTACGGTTTTATAGCCGGTGACGATGGCAAAGATTATTTTGTTCATACCAGCGGTATTGTCCCCGGGATTTATCTCAAGGATGGTGACAAAGTTTCATTTGAAGTCGTAGATGGTGAAAAAGGACCTAAAGCTGATAAGGTTGAGATTATAGATTAGTCTATTACCCATCTTAAAGTTTTAGCATAAAGCCCTGTCCTTTAGTCTGGATGGGGCTTTTTTTATTATACAAATACACACACCAACCCAGCAATTTGATATAAAGGCTCTAGTGTTTATATTTCAACAGCACACATTACACTTTAAGAGTTGTAAAAATGAAAAAATCAAGACTACATAAAACATTTCCTTTCTCGATAACTTTAATCTATTTACTGTTTGTTTCCTTTTTACAATCCCAAAGTAGCATCGATGCTTTTTTAATCGGCAACAATACGACCACACTCAGAGGTTCACAACAAGACGGGCTGGATACACCACGAGACCTGGATTTTCATAAAGATGCAGATAGGCAGAATGAACTTTGGGTCATTAATGAAGGTGCCAGTGCCTATGCAAGTAATACACTCTACCAGGAAATTGTCTGTGTACCCCACAATTCAACACTGATGTTTACTATTTATGACTCTTACGGCGATGGTATATGCTGCGCATTCGGTAATGGGTATTATAATGTATATGCCTGTGGATCGGTGCAAGCAAATGGCGGCAATTTTCAAAATGAAGAATCCACTAACTTTTCAATTGGATCATGCAATACTGCGGATTGTGATACCAGTTTATCTACAATAACGATCAATATTATGACGGATAATTACGGCGGTGAAACATCATGGGATTTAATTGATGCAAATACTCAAGAGGTTTATGCTTTTCACGGCGAGCCGGGAGGAAGCACTGTAACGTATTACAATGCAGGGCAGGATAACCAGTGGGCAGAATATCGTAAAGATTCATTTTCAAGCCATTTCATGAATACAGCCAGTGCTATTGCCATGAGCGAAAACAATAACTTCGCCAATACCTTAGACTGCCAGGATGGGAATTATAACCCCACTGGCTATTTTACGGGTTGTTCATTGTGGGATTCTGATACAACAGTTTATGCCCGAGTTAATCAAAATGGTCCTTTGCTGGGCAGCCATATAGATATGATTCACCAAAGTCCATACAGCGAAGGCATTGCCAGCGCAGGCGGAAATGTGTACTGGC
>PAWC01000005.1 GCA_002713385.1 Fidelibacterota bacterium | reverse complement strand
TGGATGCTGAGGTTCCAGTGGTGCTATCAAACCGGAAGGGCTCCTATATATTAGAGCGGGCAGAAAACCACCACATTCCAGCGGAGTTCGTTTCTCACAAAGGAAAAACGAGAGAAGAATTCGATACTGAAATGACCACTATTTTAAAGGAACACAATGTTGATCTAGTTTTGCTCATTGGTTTCATGCGAATTTTGTCTGCGGAATTTTGTCAAGAATGGCATAATAAATTGTTAAATGTGCATCCGTCACTTCTCCCAAAATATGCTGGTGGAATGGATACGAATNTCCATGAANANGTANTAAANAACNNNGANACAGAAACNGGNTGNACNATCCATTTNGTNACNGACGANGTNGANGNCGGGCCANNTNTTAATTCAGAAAAAATGTGCGGTTGANCNAGGCGACACGGTGGACACGCTAAAAACAAAGGTCCAAAAATTAGAAGGTGAAGCTTTTATTGAAGCAATACAGCNCATAAGNCGNNAAGGCGCCAANATCTCAAAGGATAATTAATNATTNTCTGTGCGCTTCGCGTCCTTGTGGTAAAANAATGATAAATAAACCAATATTAAACCAGAGNCCCATTAAAATTAACCGGGCACTTATTTCTGTTTTTAACAAAACAGGAGTTGTGGAATTGGCTCAAACATTAGCAAATNTCGGTGTAGAAATATTATCCACCNGCGGGACGNCAAAAGCGTTACNNAATGCAAATATTCCCGTTACAGATGTAAGCGATTATACCNAATTCCCGGAAATAATGGNCGGCCGTGTGAAGACGATCAGNCCACTCATAGAAGGCGGTATACTNGGACTTCGGGATATACATTCTGATGATGCGGAAGCAAACCAGATTAAATGGATCGATCTTGTGGTGTGCAATCTTTATCCATTTTCCAAAACCATTTCCAAGGAAGAATGTGACTTGGCGCTNGCGCTGGAAAATGTGGATATCGGCGGTNCTACCATGATCCGATCCGCAGCGAAAAATGTGGGGTGGGTTTGTGTCGCAGTAAATCCTTCAAATTATTCCACAATTTCTGACGAACTTCAATCCGGTGAGATATCATTTGAAACGCGGCAAAAATTATCGGCCAAAGCTTTTGGCCATACGGCCCAATACGACACCATTATCCATAATTATTTAAAAGCGGAAAANCTATCCGATGATTTTTCCATGACATTTGAAAAANATTCGGAAATGCGTTACGGCGAAAANCCNCATCAGTCGGCTGCTTCNTANAANATNCCCGNGAATANTGANNCCAANNTTNTNAATGCNACNATNCANCAAGGNAAANANNTNTCTTANAATAATATNATGGATGCAGATGGTGCTTTGGCATGCATCCGGGAATTTGACGATCCTGCTTGCGTGGTGGTGAAGCATTCCAATCCCTGCGGCGTAGCTATTGGTGATGACTTATTGGATGTATATACGCGAGCTTTTAACGCGGATTCCCTTTCCGCTTTCGGAGGGATTATTGCACTCAACCGTACCTGTACAAAANAAGTGGCAGATGCTATCAGTAAAGTTTTTGTAGAGATTGTATTAGCGCCAANCTTTGAACAGGAAGCTTTGGATATTTTCAAAAAGAAGAAGAATCTTCGTGTGTTGGAAATTGGCGAATTTGGGAAACGATCACCTAAACTTGAAGTCAGAAACATAGATGGCGGGTTACTGATTCAAGATTCAGACCTAAACACATTAACACGCGAAAGCCTAAGCACCGTAACGAAGGCGCAACCATCAGAACAAGAATTAGATACGGCGTTATTCACCTGGAAAGTATTACGCCACGCTAAATCCAACGGCATTCTTATTGCAAAAGAAAACACTACGGTTGGTCTTGGCGCCGGTCAGGTCAGCCGGGTGGATGCGGTCCATATGGCTCTGCAGAAAGGCGGTGAAAATGTAAAAAGCGGCGTTCTTGCTTCCGATGCCTTCTTTCCCTTTCGAGACTGTATCGATGCTATCAAAGATTCAGGAATAAAAGTGGTGATGCAGCCCGGCGGATCTATTAGAGATCAGGAAGTGATCGATGCCTGCGACGAATATGGCATTGCCATGATCTTCACCGGAACGCGATGCTTTAAGCATTAATACCGTGGAACGCTTGGATCCTCCGGTTGAGACCAGGCGTCTAATGCCCTCTTCCAGGTTTGTAACATCATATCCCAGGGGTTCTAAATATTGACAGATCCGGGCGGGGTTCACGCTTTATAAAACTCTAATCGATCTGTAATAATTCCGTCCGCTCCCTGTTTTTCCAGCCATTTAATTGCTGGTTTAGTATTTATGGTCCACGCGTTTATACGAATTTTTTTCCTTTTTGCGTAGCTTAAGAGATCTTTTGTGAGAATATCTCCCCTGGGATGTATAAAATCCGGGCGTGCTACAAAAATAAGCGGTACAAGTTCTCTATGTTTTAAAATCCACCCGGTTGGAATTTTCTTATTAAACTTCTTTACTGCCCATAACGTTAATGGGTTAAAGCTTGAAATAATGGTTCTATTAATTTTTCTGGTCTTATTAATAATTTTCACAGCATTGTAAGCCGTCTTTATATCAAACCACCTGTGTGTTTTAATTTCAACATTGATCAGAATTTCATTATCTAAAGCATTAAAAACTTCTTCAAGAGTATAAATCCGTTCGTTTGTTTTGTTACTGTTGCTTGCAGTGTTCCGCAAATGCAGGTCTTGGAAGTCCATATGATGTATATATCCAAAGCTATCTGTTTTTCTTTCCAGATCAAAATTATGCGAACAAACGACCACGCCATCCTTTGTTGAAAGGACATCCATCTCTATGGCTGGTATTCCCGCGACCATTGCATACTTATAGGAAGAAAGGGTGTTTTCCGGATGCTGCAACAGCGCTCCACGATGGGCAAACCAAAGGGGTTTTTGCTTATATATACTGTCTGCCCAGTATGGGCGCCATGATAAAAAATAAGTCATGACTACAGCAATTAAGGCGATAACGATATAATATAACATCACAGTGTCTAGTGGAAAGATAAACTTAAACAGGTTTCCTTGTGCCGAAAAACAACCTTGTCAGAGAATATTGATCCCGCCGCCGTTGGTTTGTACACTTAAAAAGCTGTAAAATTCTAACACTCTTTTTAAAAGAAATTTATGATTTCAGCGCTGGCTATTATTGCTTTGTTTTTAACGGTTTACCTGTTCATACGGGACATGGGTGATCAGCAGGTTATCAGCAGTCGTTTTGATTCACATTACCGACTCTTCCGCGCCGAGACCGTCGTTCAACACGAATATATTGCTAAACCGGAAACGATCTGGAAAGTGTTGACTTCATTAGAGGATTATTGCCTGTGGTTTCCCGGTATCAATAGGTTGTTGCCGATTGTTGATACGCCCCGCTATGTTCACCGTTTTTCTTTCGATCGATTTTTATTTGAACCCGGCGCCTTTATCAAAATTCGTCAGCGGTCATTCTTGCCTTGGTTTAGGGGTCGCATTATGGGGATGGAGCCCAACAAAAAACTCGAACTGGAAATGAGTTTCAGTCCTGTAAATAAAGAAATAGTTTCCTTTAAAATTAATCTTACCCCTTCAGGCGCTTCAGAGGTTATTTGTAAACGCAGCAGTCAGGGCTTCTTTTCTTTTCTAACGACCTGGGGTTTCACAAATCATGGTTCTTCAATTTTGCACAATCTTGCACATATTTTACCTGATGATCAAACCGACAGCAAAGAGGTAAAAGATGAAACCGCTAAAGATACGGGGCCACAATTAAGCCGCGAAACAATCATTGCCCAAGCAGTACAGGCTGGGCTCGATGGAAATATGGATTTGATCAACGCTATTCCGGATAAACCAACACGTGGATTGGCAAAAGCTGCTTTATTGCGATCTAAACGTTTGGGGAGTATGCCCGATAATCTTGTTAAAGCGTTAGCCGCCGGACCCGTGACCGCGCCAATTACCGCGCCTGCAACATCGGCGGGTGGGTTCCCAGCTTTTGCGAGCAATGAAGACTTGATTGCCTTTGTTGTAAATAAAGCACTCGATGGTGACATGGACCCCATCAATAGCATTCCTGAAAAGCCGCTGCGTGGCAAGGCCAAGGCGGCAATGATTAAGGCAAAACGTACCGGCGAGCGGCCGGCAATGCCCGATGTTCCGGATGCATTCGCCTCTACTACTCCCCCCACAGCCCCCGCTGAAGATGAATCTGAAGAGGAGCTGATAACGCGCCTTATCGATGCCGGAGCGCAGGGCAATATGGATGAAATCAATGCGCTTGATAACAAAGTTTTGCGGGGGAAAATCAAGGCAGCCGTCTTCCGCGCCAAGCGCGCCGCAAAATAACCCCTGAACTATAATGGCACGCTTTGCAATTCTGGTTGAGGGGCGCTTCAACTTCCTCTATGCAAAAACCGGCAACGCTNTNCTNCGTTACANNCCCGAAGATGTAGTTTGCTGCATTGATTCAACCAACGCTGGAAAAACAACAGATACTGTCATGAAAATTGGCGGTGATACACCCGTGGTGGGCGATGTTGAAAATGCACTACAATATAAGCCTGACACATTATTAATAGGCATAGCGACAGAGGGTGGTTCTTTGCCAGAGAATATGCGCTCTTCTGTAATAGCGGCTATTGAAAACGGTTTAAACGTCGTTTGTGGATTGCATGAATTTTTAAGCAATGATCCGACTTTTTCAAATCTGGCGGAAAAAAATAGCATAACCATTACCGATTTACGCAAACCTCCAGANCCTCTGCCGTTTACAAGGGGTTCATGGAAAAATCGCAAAACACCTGTACTGTTAACCGTGGGAACTGATTGTGATACTGGAAAAATGACCGCGGCCTGGGAAATAAAAAACAAACTTCAGGCGCNTGGTNTAAACGCAGCGTTTGTNGGTACGGGNCAAACGGGTATTTTGCTAAGTGNGTGCGGGGTTGCTGTTGATGCCGTGATCAGCGATTTTGTTACTGGTGCAATTGANGCTGAAATAGACAGGGTGGCCAGTGATTGTGATATCGTAATTGTAGAGGGTCAGGGTTCTATAACACACATGGCTTATTCTGGCGTTGCGCTGGGTTTATTACATGGTTCCATGCCCGATATGCTTATCATGTGTCACGAACCTGTTCGTGAAATAGACACTTTTAATCACCCCATGCCTCCAGTGATTAACACTCTTAATCTATATCTCGATCTCATGAAGGTCTTTAAGCCTTGTGTATGTGCCGGATTCNGCTTGATCACTTATTCTGAAGCTGACGAAGCAGCGCGCGAAACAATTCGTAATTATAGTAGTGATTTCGGTCTTCCCGCCGAAGACCTTGTGCGTTTTAGCNNCAAATCAATTATTGATAATATAATTGTCCAATTAAATCGAATGTAGGCTCACCGTAGAACCCTGTACTGCAGCTGATTGATATTATTATTAACCTCCAGTTTTTGTACTAGCTCCAGTTGCAACTCCTCCTCCAGATCATAAAACAGCGCGACCCCTTTGCCAAATACGAGCGGGTGGGAGGTCAAATACAGGTGTGTTAAATATGGGGCAAACCGTGTGTTTGTTCTGCCGCCTCCGGCAATAAAACATTTATCTNAATCTATACTGTCCAATATCGTTTTTGGGTTGTCATTTCTATGCATAACTATAATATCGCGTCCCGTCAGCTCATTTTNCATGCTGTTAAAAGTGTGCGATCCCATAATAACAGTATGTCCTAATGTTTGTTCTTTAAACAGGTGTAAATCCTGCGACCAGTCTATGATTTCATGACTGTTTCTAGCGATAAAACCATCGGCTGTCACTGCTGCTATTAGAATAATATCCATATAAATAAGGCAAGGTGTGAAATCGCTCCCTACCGGTTTAACAAACTAAAGTAAGTTAAATTATTTTTCTAAAGGTTCCCCTTTTTCATCAACCGATCCTGCCGCAACTATAACCAATTTATTGGGAATAATATACTTTTGTACCGCGTCATTAATTTCTTCAAGATTCATTCCTTGTATGATGCCGGGGTATTCATCCAGCATTGCATCATCATATCCGCGCTCAGTATTGCGCAATATTTGCCCGGCCAAGCCGCTGGTGGTGGCCAATCCAACTTTATATGAACCCGTGATNGTCTCTTTTTTAGCATTTAATTCATCTTCTGTTACACCTCTAACCCAACCATTAATCTGATCCACTGCAGCCTCTTTACCCTTTTGCAGTAGATTCGGCGCAAAGGTTCCCCAAATACTCCAATAACCATCATTGCCATTATTAACACCGCTAATAATGGAATATATACCATATGTCAAGCCCATTTGATCACGTACCGTTTGCATCAGCCGTGCGGCAAAATTGCCNCCCAAAATGTAGTTGCCAACCATTAGGGCATAGTAATCTTCATGTTTTCTATCAATGCCAATGGGCACACCAAGAAACATGTCTACGCTTGTTTTATCTTCCATAGTTATATACTGTGTTGTAGAACTGATGTCATTTGCCGNAGATGTGCGTGCCGGTATAGTTAAATCCGACTGANTCCAATCNCCAAAAGCGNCCTGTANNGCTTTCAATAAAATTGTATTATCAACATCGCCAACAGCTACAACAAGCATATTGCCCAAACCATAACTGTTGTTGTGATAGGTTTGCAGGTCCGCAACTGATGTTTTTTCCACATCCGCTATTTCATCATCAATCTCTCTGGAATAGTTTGGNTGGCTTTCTGGATAAATTATCCTGCTAAATCTGCCGCTTGCCTGCGCACGAGTATTTTCTTTCGCTCTTTGTAAATTTCCCACCCGGCGTTTTTTCAGATTTTCTAGNTCACTTTCATTAAACGCTGGAGATCTTAACTGTTCACCTAACAGTTCAATAACAAGGGGAATGTCTTNTTTCAAACAACGCGCATTAAACCGTACCCTGTATTTATCGCTTGCGAAGCTCAATCGTGCGCCTACCGCCTCCAGCCTTTCGCTAATTTCAAATTTGTTTTGTCTTGTGGTGCCTTCGTCAAGCATATCAGCTGTTAATTCCGCCACTACTTTGTTCGTTGCTGGGCTGAACATATCACCGCCTAAAATGCTCCCCGTTATTGTTACAACATCTTTNACGGGTGTATTCGTCGTTTTAAGTTCCAATCCATCTACTGGNGACGATGTTACTATCTTACTAGCAATTGATGATTGTGGCTTTGTTGTTTTTCTGCGTTTTGAACTGCTTTTTACAGCACCTGTTTCAGCAAATGCTTCCTGTCTATAGTTTAAAGGTTGATGCACGTTTGGCGCTCCGCCTGTGTCGCCATCTCCGTTTTTGCTTTCAGGAATAAAATAGCCTGTGGTGCTTTGGTTTTCTTGCAGGTATTTATTGGCTGCGTTCTTTATCTCTTCCGCCGTCACTGCTGAAATTTTTTCACTATACGTTGTATAAAATTTCCANTCCCCGATGGCAATTGCTTCATTCAAAGCAGATGCTATTGAATAAGAGCCNTCTCTGCTAAAGGCCATTTCCGATCGTATTTGAGCNTTTGCCCTTTTGATTTCATCATTGTTAATACCNTTTTGCTTAATATTGTCATATTCATCAAGAACNAGTTGTTCAATTTCGCCATGATCGGTGTCGGGCGTCATAAAAACATATGTTGCAAAAAGTCCATTATCCTTAAAAGGGAAATCCCACATGAACAGGCTTGTTGCCAGGCCTTTGTCAACAATCTTTCTATAAAGCCGGCTTGATTTTCCACCACCAAGTATTTTTGATAATACCTGCAGAGCATATGTATCATTGTTGAGTCCGCTGGGGGATTTATGAGCAATGCCTACAATGCCCGTTTCTCCTTTACGCTTTATAACAAATCTTCTTGGTCCTTCCTGTTTGGGTTCAGTAGTATACATTGCAGGAATATTGTGCGGGCTTTTTTTATGTTTACCAAAATATTTCCTGACCAGTTTTAATGCGTTTTCTTTTTTAAAATCACCTATAATAGTAACTGTGGCATTATTGGGCCAATAATACGTGTTATAAAATTCACGGAGCCGCTCAGTGGATACATTTTCAATGTCTGATCGCCAGCCTATGGTTGAATGGTGGTAAGGGTGAGCCTGATATGCTGTTGCCCAGATATTTTTATCCAGGGCGTCAAAGGGGTCGTTTTCGCCCCGCTCAAATTCATTGCGCACAACTGTCATTTCCGGCTCACGATCTTCTTCTCGCAAAAATGCGTTTCTCATCCGGTCNGCTTCAATAGCAATAGCTGTTTCCAAATGTTCGCTGGGCAAGAGCTCAAAATAGTTTGTTCTGTCCAGCCAAGTGGTTGCATTGATGCGGGCTCCGACATTCTGCAGTACGGTCCAAATGGCCGTGTTGCGTTTTTTGTTAAAACTTCGGGAACCTTTAAACATCAAATGTTCCAACAGGTGCGTGGAGCCTGTATATCCGATTGCTTCATTTCTAGAGCCGACATGATAGGTGACCATAAATGTTACCACGGGCGCTGAATGATCTTCCATCAACAATACAGTTAGATCGTTGGAAGACATTTTATATTCCTCAATGCCGACTGAAGATTCTATATACTCAAATCCGTTAGATTGGTTTTTTCCCATTACAATTCCTATCATTATTATTAGTACACAAATTGGTGTGTTAAATTGATTCATAACACCCGTCCTTTTCATTAATTATTCGTCATTAAGTTGCTTATNGTTAGTTTTCTGTTTCTTTTTTCAGTGCTTTCCAAGATGGTAAAAATTGACCGGTTTTTTCTATATAATCTTTATATGNCTNTCCAAATTTATCNAGCATATACTGTTCCTCTTTTTGTACCAGAAATGACCAAATAAGCGTTAAAACAACCACTGAAAACAATAGCAACCAGGACTCGAACCAAAGAGCTAGTAAACCTGTAATTGAATAAATAATTGCGCTATAAAGAGGATGGCGTATATATTTGTACGGGCCGGTTGTAGACAGTGTTTTTCCTCTTTCTTGGATCGGTAAAGACAGTACACTGCCAAACAACAAATATAAAGCATCAATCGCAAGTATAGCCATGAGTATTGTGCGAAAAGTCGGGTTTATGTTCATTTTTGGGAAAGAAATCATTTTTTCTAAAGCACCCGTTCCTAGCCAAAGAATCAGTGTAATTAAACAACCAAGCGGTCCAACACAAAAAATACGTTTCAATTCTGGTGATGTTTTCACANACGATTCAAGTCTCTTAAACGGTAATTGGGCTGGGTTTGTTCGGGTCAATACCGTATTTTTTCATGACTTTCTCAGACAGGGCGGGGTCCACCGACCCCGTGTTCACCAGGGCGCGTATCGCCGTTAATACAATATAATATCTATCTACTTCAAAAAAGTGACGCAGGTTTTCTCGCGTGTCGCTGCGCCCAAAACCGTCTGTACCAAGGGCGTAGTAGTCCCCGAGAACATATGGACTGATCTGCTCGGCAACCATTTTTACATAATCCGAAACAGCCACGGTTGGAACTTTGTGTTTACTCAACGATTTTTCCAGGTGCGACTTTTTTTGCCTCTTGTCTGGATGAATTAAATTCCAGCGTTCGGATTCTTCTGCCTCGCGACGAAGTTCACTAAAACTAGTAACATTCCAAACGCCTGGTTCAATGTTCCAATCCTGTTTTAATAGTTTTGCGGCCGCTAAAGTCTCACCCATCAGCGGTCCGCTGCCAAGCAATCGAATAATGGGTTGTTTGGTAGAATGTATCTTATACATCCCTTTAATGATATCTTTTTCGGCACCGCTTGGCATTTCTGGGTGTTTATAGTTCTCGTTTTCAAGCGTAAGGTAATACACCACATCTTTTTGATANTGAAACATTTCTTTCATGCCTTCGNGTAGAATAATTGCTATTTCATATGCATACGCCAAGTCATACGCTTTTATATTAGGTGTTGCTGCTGCTGCCAAATGGCTGTGCCCGTCCTGATGCTGAAGGCCTTCTCCGTTCAAGGTCGTGCGGCCTGCGGTGGCGCCCAGCAGAAACCCCCTTGTTCGCATATCGCCTGCTGCCCAAATAAGATCCCAAATACGTTGAAATCCAAACATAGAGTAATAAATATAAAATGGTATCATATTTACACCGTAATTGCTGTATGCCGTGCCGGCAGCAATAAAGGAAGACATGGCGCCTGCTTCATTAATGCCCTCTTCTAAAATCTGACCATCTACAGCTTCCTTATAATAAAGGAATTGTTCGGAGTCTACCGGCTCATATAGCTGTCCGCTATGGGAATAAATACCAAGCTGGCGGAATAGTGCNTCCATACCAAANGTTCTAGCTTCGTCAGGTATGATGGGAACAATATATTTTCCAATATCTTTATCTTTGGTCAGTTTTGTTAATTGTCTTACAAANGCCATCGTGGTTGAAAGCTNTCTATCGCCGTAGCCTGCTAATGCTTCATTAAATAAAGAGCGGTCGGGGATTTTTNATTTTTCTGATTTTTGATTTCTAAAGGGGAGCGGCCCGCCAAGTTCTTTTCGCCTTGCACGTAAATAAACAGTTTCTTCGCTGTTGTCTGCAGGTTTATAAAAAGGTGCTGTCGTAGCTTCGCTATCAGTAAGCGGAATATTAAACCTGTCCCTGAAACTTAACAGCTCTTTTTCGTTTAGTTTCTTTTGCTNGTGTGTAATATTGCGGCCTTCTCCTGCTTCTCCCAGACCATAGCCTTTTATTGTTCTAGCTAAAANAACGGTTGGTTTACCTTTGTGTTCTACAGCTTCAGTATATGCCGCATAAACTTTTTCAGGATCGTGACCGCCTAATCGCAACCGCAATAGTTCTTTGTCGCTGATGTCTTTAACCATGTTTAATAGTTCAGGATATTTCCCAAAAAAGTGCTCCCTTAAATAGCTTCCGCCCGCAACTACATATTTCAATAATTCACCATCTACAACCTCTTCAAGTCTTTTTGCCAGTGCCCCCGCTGCGTCTTTTTCAAAGAGTGTATCCCAATCAGAGCCCCATATAACTTTAATTACATTCCATCCGGCTCCGCGAAAGGTCCCTTCAAGCTCTTGAATTATTTTACCATTACCGCGCACAGGACCGTCCAAGCGTTGAAGATTACAGTTTACAACAAATATAATGTTATCTAATTTTTCTCTGGAGGCCAAGGAGATCGACCCCAACGATTCCGGTTCATCCATTTCGCCGTCACCCAAAAAAGCCCATACTTTTCTTCCGGTTTCTTCTATTATTCCCCTGTCTTCCAAATAATGCATAAACCTTGCTTGATATAGGGCCATTAAAGATGTAAGGCCCATAGACACTGTGGGAAACTGCCAAAAGTCCGGCATCAGCCAGGGGTGAGGATAGGAAGAAAGGCCGCCATNTTTGGACAGCTCCCGCCTGAAGTTTTTTAAGTGNGTTTCTGTTAACCTGCCTTCTAAATAGGCGCGGGCATAAATCCCTGGCGAGGCATGTCCCTGAAAAAACACCATGTCTGGNCCGTTTGTGTGAGCCGCGCCCCTTATAAAATGATTATAGGCTACTTCCAACAGCGTTGCCGAGGAGGCATAGGTTGATATGTGGCCCCCAATCCCTTCTGTTTTTTTGTTTGCGCGTGAAACCATGGCCATGGCATTCCAGCGCACCAAGGACTTTATTCTACGCTCTATTGCTCTGTTTCCTGGAAAGGGCTTTTGCTCAAATGGGTGTATTGTGTTTATGAATGGCGTGTTGGTATTAAAGGGCATCCTGGCGCCTTGGCGCTCGGCAAAATCAATCAGNTTTTCCAACAAAAACCGGGTTCTTTCNGGACCGTGTTCCTGCAGTGCCCCCTTAATAGATTCAATCCATTCTTGTGTTTCGTCGGGATCCGTGTCTTGGTGGGAGTTAAACATTTATTTGAATAGATAAAATTACAATAAAACGGTTATACCTTTATATATTTCCAATCGCCTTGTTTTAGTTTCCAAAACAAAATCAACGCAAAGAGAATAAGGTAAATCGGAAAAACGAGCCATGGCCCATAAAACCCTAATCCCATTATAATGCCCGTTAGATAACTGGCTGGTAGCAATAAGAACCAAACCAAAGAAGATTCCACTACCGCTGGGAAAAATGTGTTTCCCGCCCCAGAAAGNGCAAACCAAAGAGTAAACCCCACGGCATCAACAAATTGCAGAAAACCCACGACGCGTAAACCAAAAACCCCTAGTTGTATTATTTCCCGATCATCTGTAAAAAACGACAAAATGATTTCCGGAAGCAAAATAAACACTAGACCCATTGTTCCCATAATAATTTCTGCCCAACGGACAGATTCCCAAATACTTGTTTCTGCTTTATGAATGTTTTCTTGACCCATATACTTTCCCACCAAAGTCGCACAGGCCTGACCAACCCCCANTGCCGGCATAAACGATGCGTGCATTATGGTAAAAATAAGTTCTGTTGTTGCCAGCTCTAATAAACCAATCATACCCATTATTTTATAATACATCGACCAGCCAACTGTTATTGCTACTTCCTGTGTACTTTGAGGAAGGGCCAATCGTATCTGCCGTTTCATCATAACCGTGTCAATGGTCGGGGCCAATATTTTGTATTTTGTTCTGGATTCAGCGGTAAACAAATAATACGTGTAGTGTAAGGTCATCCAGACAGAGGCAATAAGTGTTGCTATTGCTGCGCCCCGGACGCCTAGGGCAGGAAAATCATACCAGGCCCACAGATTGGCTATAATACCGAGATCTTTCCCCATAAAAAATTCTTTTACACCAACACTACCATAGATCAGGCCGGCATTAAGATACACATTAACAATATTGCTTGTAATGGAAACATTCATGTGAATTTTTGTTCGCTCAACTCCAGTAAAAAAACCCTGAAACACAAAACATATGCTGGAAAAGATGATGCTTATATATACCAAGGATGTATAAGTAATACACAGGGAAAGGGTGCTTGGTTCAGATATAAAAAACGGCACGATTTCATCTGCNAGTTGGTAGCCGGCCCACGACATTGGCAACCCATATAATGTTGCCAGGAACAATCCATTATGAAGCGCCGTGCCGCATTCTTTATGTTTTTTCTGTCCCAGTCTCCTAGAAGCTAATGTTTGGGTCGCAGTGCGGATACCAATAGTAAAGCTTAAAGCGCCCCAGAAGAGCATTGCTCCCATACCGGTGGCCGCTAGTGCTGCGACTCCGAGCCGACCTACCATTGCCACATCCACCACGCTCATTAAAACACGGCTTAAATTGCTAATTATAACAGGAAGGGCGAGCCGGATTACNTTTTGTGAAATTTCTCGGTCTTTGGGTAAAAAGAATTTTTTAATTGATGATATCATTACTCTGTCAATGCAATGGCAATGACATTTTTCTCAAGGTATCTCTTTGTTTTGCTGCACATTGGTGCGTTCGTTTGCAGGGTAATTTTAACCGATTTCTCTATTTTCCTTATCTTCCTTGCGGTTTCAAGTATCTTATGGCCGTCCTTCATAATAATGCGGCTTTTTCTGTTTTTCATAATGACAACGTCCCCTCTTTCTGTTTTAAAAATAGAGGTTTGATGGCTTAAGCCATATTTTTTTGGATTTATTTTTTGCATATTTTAATACACGTTCTTAAAGGTTCGGAAATTAATGCTATTTATTACACCCGCCTCTGATAACTTTATATATGGTTAAAGTTAGTTTTACAATACATCCCGATGTAAAAAAAGCATTAGAAAACAGGCNCCCTGTGCTAGCTCTTGAATCGACAATTTTGGCTCATGGTATGCCTTTTCCGGACAACTATNAATTTGCAAAAATGGCCGATAAGATTGCTTTAGACCTTGGCGTTGTACCCGCAACTATTGCTATTCTCAATGGAGAAATAAAAATTGGATTGAATAAAGAAGACCTTGAGTTTATTTGTAAAGAAAATAGCGTTATTAAAACGTCGCTTAGCGATTTAAGCGTTACTGTTGCGGGGGGGAAATCTGGAGCAACCACAGTATCCGCAACGATGCATTTGGCTTNTTTGTCGGGTGTTCGTGTTTTTTCCACAGGGGGCATTGGGGGCGTCCACCGCTACTATGAAACAAACATGGACCTGTCGCAAGATTTAATAGCGCTGAGCAATGTTCCTATGATTGTTGTGTCTGCAGGCGCAAAAGCAATTCTTGATCTACCAAAAACGCTTGAGGCCCTTGAATCTTTAAGTGTTTCAGTAATAGGTTACAAAACAAATGAATTCCCTGCTTTTTATTCCCGATCTTCCGGTTTAAAGCTCAACAATTTTGTTACTTCTGTTGATGAAATAATAAAACAGTATAGTGCCCGGCAAGCTCTAAAAATTAATTCCTCTATATTGGTTGTTAACCCAATAAAAGAAAAAGATGAGGTTTCGGCAGAAAAAATCGAGACTTATTTAAAATTCGCTTTGAATCTGGCTCGAGAAAAGAAAATATCTGGTAAGGGCCTGACGCCTTTTTTATTAAAAACTATGGTAGAACAATCTAATGGTGAATGTCTTAGGGCTAATATTGCGCTAGCCCTAAATAATATACAACTAGGGTCCGAAATAGCGCTCAGATTAGCTAATAAATAGTATTCATTCAGCCAACAACAGTATACAGTNTTTCATGTGTGTATTCCTCTGGGCCCAAAAATTGCTGTCCCAATTCTCACCATAGTGCTTCCTTCTTCTACCCCAAGCAAATAGTCGTTACTCATNCCCATAGAAAGCGTGTTCATTTTTGAATATCCACCCGGGAGCTGTCCATTAATACTTTCAAGTAATGAACGCAAACGTGAAAACGATATTCTGATATCTTGTTGGTTTTCTGTTAATGGGCCAACGGTCATTAATCCTTCAGTTTTTAGATTCTTTTTTTCTAAACATGATAAAATATCATCTATTGCTTCCAAAGGGAAACCATGTTTTTGTTTTTCTCCGCTTGTGTTTATTTCAAGTAGAACCGGTATTATTTTATTTAATTGTAAGGCCCTTTTGTTAATTTTGTTGGCGAGTTTTTTAGAGTCAATTGAGTCTATTCTATCAAATGTTTCTACTGCTTTATTTATCTTATTTGATTGCAAATGGCCAATCATATGTTTTGTAATTTGAGCAACAAATTGATGTTTACTGAATTTNTCAAATGCTTCTTGAACTCTGTTTTCACCTATGTTTGTTAATCCTGCATTAATTGCAGCTGTTATGGTGTCGGGTGGGTGGGTTTTTGTAACNCCGACAATTGTTATCGTGTGATTAAACCCAAGGGTTTCTTGACTGGAGAAAATTTTTTCTTGAATCTGTTGAATATTTTTACGAATCCCTTCTTCAGGATTCATTTTTTTTATCCATCTCTTCGTTTTTTTCTGTTTCTATTTCTGGTGTTTCTTGTGTTTCTTGTGTTTCTTTTTCATCTTCACTTTCTTCGTGGACAACTCGACTAATTGATGAAATTTTTGTTCCCTCATCAAGCTTTACCAGTTTAACACCCTGAGTTACGCGGCCAATGGTTCTGATGGCTGAAACGGGCTGCCGCATTAAAACCCCCTTGTCTGTTATAATCACCAGGTCGTCTGTGTCCACCACTTCCATGATGGTTGTCATCTTGCCCGTTTTATCTGTTATGCGCATTGTCATCACGCCCTTTCCGCCTCTGATTTGTGTTCGGTATTGAATTACGTCGGTGCGTTTACCAAGGCCTTTTTCTGTTCCAACAAGAATAGTGCCCTCTCTTTTTACCACAAGCATGCCGATAATTTCATCGTCTTTTGCACTCAGGGTTATTCCCTTCACGCCCATTGTTTTTCTTCCTGTTGCTCGAACATTTTTTTCAGAAAAACGAATAGATTTCCCTTCCTTTGTACCAAGAAGAATATCGTTTTCTCCGTCGGTAATTTTTGCNTCGATCAGCCTATCTCCATCTCGAATGTCGATGGCATATATTCCGCCTTTTCTAGGTTTACTATATGCGGATAGGGTTGTTTTTTTTACAATACCTTTCTGGGTTGCCATAATAATATAATGGTTTTCGTCAAAGTTTTTAACGCTCACGAAAGCTTCCACTTTTTCTCCCGGCTCACAACCAATGAGATTTACCACTGCCCTTCCCAGCGTAGCTCTTCCCCCTTGAGGAATGTCGTAAACTTTAAGCCAATAACATTTTCCGCGATCGGTAAAAAAGAGTATGTAGTTATGGGTATTGGCAATAAACAGGTGTTCAATAAAGTCTGTGTCTTTTGATAAGGCGCCCTGTATGCCTCTGCCTCCGCGCCGCTGTGTTCTGTATGTCGTAAGAGGTGTGCGCTTTATGTAGCCACTGTGTGTTATGGTTAATACCATGTCTTCTTCGGCAATCATATCTTCTATTGACACGTCTGCGCCAAAAGGCAGTATTTCGGTTCTTCTTTCATCCCCAAAACTTTCTCTTATTTCTTCAAGTTCCTGTTTTATAATACTCATTCTCCGGGGCTTACTGTCCAAAACCCCTTTTAGTTTTGAAATTAGCTTAATTATTTCTTTATATTCTTCTACGACCTTGTTCACCTCTAATCCTGTAAGTTTTTGCAGTCGCATTTCAAGAATGGCTTGAGCCTGTTTTTCCGATAAATCAAAATTATTCATTAACCCTTCCTTTGCAGATGCCGGGTCCTTACTCGCTTTTATTAGCTCTATTACCGCATCAATATTATCAAGTGCGATTTTTAGGCCTTCTAAAATGTGAGCCTTTGCCTCAGCTTGGGATAAATCAAATTCTGTTCGTCTAACAACAATTTCATGTCTGAAATCAATAAAATGCTGCAGAGCGTCCATTAATCTCAAGAGCTTTGGCACTCCTCCTACCAACGCAATTAAGATAATTCCAAAAGTGTCCTGAAGTTGTGTGAATTTGAATAGTTGGTTTAGTATTATTTCAGGAATAGCATCTTTTTTTGTTTCAATTACAACTCTTATTCCATCTTTATCTGATTCGTCTCTTAAGTCTCTAATTCCNTCAATTTTTTTACTTCTTACCATGTCGGCTATTTTTTCTATTAGGTTTGATTTGTTTACCTGATATGGCAGTTCATTAATAATGATACTAGATCTTCCCTTGTTGTCGCTTTCTATGGCAGCCCGGGCCCGNACAACAACTTTACCCCTTCCGGTTTCATAGGCGTTTTTAATTCCCTCTGTCCCCATAATTATTCCTCCTGTAGGAAAATCGGGACCTGTAACAATTTTTATCAAATCTTCTGTTGTTGTNTCGGGGTTTTCAATCATTGAAATTAACGCGCTAATTATTTCCGTAAGGTTGTGGGGTGGTATTTTTGTTGCCATTCCCACGGCAATGCCTTCAGANCCNTTAACCAGAAGAGCTGGAAATGTTGTTGGTAAAACAGTNGGCTCTTCAAGAGATTCGTCAAAGTTTAGTTTCCAGTTGACCGTGCCCTTGTCAAGGTCGTTCATTGTTTCGCCACCAAGTTTAGTCATGCGCGCCTCTGTATATCTCATGGCCGCCGCCCTGTCTCCATCAACAGATCCAAAGTTTCCTTGACCGTCTACTAATTCATATCTCATGGCAAAATACTGTGCCATTCTAACAAGCGCATCATATACTGAGGAGTCGCCGTGAGGATGGTATTTTCCTAAAACATCTCCAACAATTCTTGCAGATTTTTTATAGGAACGGTTCCAGTGTAACCCCAGCTCTTTCATTCCGTAAAGTATTCTCCTGTGTACCGGCTTAAGCCCGTCTCGTACGTCGGGCAGTGCCCGGGATACAATGACAGACATTGAATAATTGAGGTAGCTTTCGCGCATTTCATCAACAATGTCTATTTTGAAAATATTGTCTCTTTTTAAGTCCATTTTATTCTTTCTGCTACGGTTTAAGCATCAAGGTTGACGACAAATTTTGCATTTGTTTCTATAAAGGTTCTGCGGGCCTCAACGTCGCTACCCATTAAGTCAGTAAATGTTTTTGTTGCNTCTGCCGCGTCATTTATTGCTACGATTTGTAGTGTTCTTTTTTCGGGGTCCATTGTAGTTGACCACAGTTGATCTGGATTCATTTCTCCCAGCCCTTTATATCTTTGAACATCAATCTTTGTTGCCTTATTTACCTTTTTCATGCGTTCAGCCAGAACTTCCTTTTCTTCGTCAGAATATGCATATATTTCTTTTTTTCCTTGTTTTATTCTATATAGTGGGGGTTGGGCAATATATACGTTTCCGTTAGTAATTAGCTGGGGCATTTTCCTATACAAAAATGTTAGCAGTAATGTTCTTATGTGACTGCCGTCCACGTCTGCATCGGTCATTATAATTACTTTATTATAGCGAAGTTTTTCGATATTAAAATCTGCTGCATTTTTTTTTGCTTCGCCGTCTTCGTCTTCATCGTCTCCACCAAAACCTGTTCCAAGTGCCGTAATTATCGCTTGAATTTCATTATTAGACAGCAACCTGTCCACTCGTGCTTTTTCTGCGTTAATGACTTTTCCCCTTAGGGGTAAAATGGCTTGGAAGCGTCTGTCTCTTCCCTGTTTTGCGGAACCCCCGGCGGAGTCTCCCTCAACGAGGTATATTTCGCACATTGAGGGGTCTTTGTTTGAACAGTCTGCTAGTTTTCCAGGTAGCGAACCCCCCTCTAGGGCGCTTTTTCTACGAATAAGGTCTCTTGCTTTCCTGGCAGCTTCCCGGCTTCTGTGGGCCAATAGAGCCTTGCTAATGATGCGCTTCGAAATTGAGGGGTTTTGCTCTAAAAAATCACTCAAGCCTTCATAGACAATTGCGTCAACTATTCCCTTAACCTCTCCGTTCCCCAGTTTTGTTTTTGTTTGTCCCTCAAACTGAGGCTCTGCTACTTGTATTGAGAGAACAGCTGTTAAGCCTTCGCGAAAATCTTCGCCACTCAGAGCAATTTTTTCGCCTTTACTGCCTTTAAGAAGGTTGTTTTTAGCGCCATAAGAATTCATTCCCCGGGTTAAAGCAGACCGAAACCCGGAAAGGTGGGTACCGCCTTCAATTGTATTTATATTGTTTACAAAAGAAAGAATGTTGTCTGAAAAGCCTTCGCCATATCGCATTGCTACGTCTACGGGGGTCGACCCTTTTTCCCTGCTGATCGTAATCACTTTGTTGTGCAGGGGGTTGTTTGAGCCGTCAAGAAATTTTACAAAATCTGATAATCCCCCTTTATATTTAAAGCTTTCTTTTATTTTTTCATCTGTTCTTTTATCTATTAAAACTATCTCCAGGTCTTTGTTTAGGTAAGCAAGTTCCCGCAGCCTTTCGGCAATTACATCAAAGCTCCAGCCCATTTTCTGGAAAATTTCATTATCCGGCATAAAAGTGATTTTTGTTCCTGTCTTTTGAGATGTTCCTGCCTTTTCAACGCTGGTTACAGCTTTTCCTCTTTCATACCTTTGCTTGTATATAAACCCCTCTCTATGAATTTCGGCCTCTAGCCACACAGAGAGCGCATTAACCACCGATACGCCAACGCCATGTAGTCCCCCAGAAACTTTATAAGATCCCTTATCAAACTTTCCGCCGGCGTGAAGCACTGTCATTACAACTTCAAGTGCGGGTTTTTTTTCTGTTTTATGAATGTCTATCGGTATTCCGCGTCCATTGTCTTCGACCGAGACGCTTCCGTTTNCTTCAATAATTACTTTAATTGCTGAACAGTAACCCACTAGCGCTTCGTCAACGCTGTTGTCTACAACTTCATAAACAAGGTGATGAAGACCGCGCTTTCCCACGTCGCCAATGAACATAGCGGGTCTTTTACGAACNGCCTCAAGTCCTTTTAATACTTGAATTTTTTCTGCACTATACTCTGTTGTTTTCTGCGTCTCCATCATAAGAATCGAATATCCTTAATTGTGTTTTTCCCAACCCGGTTGTTCAGTTTGTCTAAAATTTCCTCTTTTTTGAACTGGAGCTCTTGGCGCCACGTCGGCGTTGATGTTCTAACGATTAAAACACCATGCTCTACGTTTTCAGCTGTGGTGTTTTCGGCCACCGCTTTGCCCACCGCCTCCGGCCATACCTGGATTGCTTTGTTTTGGGCAACNCCTTTTGCTAGGCCCGCTTTGTGTAAATATATATTTAAAACCTGTTTTAGGCTTTGCATGTTTTCTCTAATTGGAGCGNGGCGCTCTTTGTAAACTTCAAATAAATGGTTTTAATAGACGGCATTGAGCCTTTGTTTTCTCAAATTGGTTGTGGATTTTATAGTTAACCTGTTAGTCGTTAAGCCTAATTGGCATTAGCAACATTGTAACCTCGTTGTTCGGTTCTTGCGCTTCAGGAAAGATTAGCCCTGCGCTTATCGAGGATTTTAAATGAAAAACGATGTTTTGTGATTTAAGATGCATTAATACGTCTTTCAAGTATGCCGCATTATAACCAATTGTTATNTTTTCTCCATTAAGCTTTGTAGGAATTGTTTCTTTTGCTTTCGACGCTTTTTCNGGGTCCTCTGTACGAATAATTGCTTTGTCGCCTGAAATTTCCAGTGCAATCTGATATGTTGAACGATTAGAAAAAATAGAGACTCTTTTTACTGCTGACAATAAGGCTTCTCTTTCCACNAAGAATTCTTTGTCGTTATCAGTTGGGATTACGCTTTCAAAATCCGGAAACCGTTCATCAATAATTCTTGTGAAGATTGTATCGCTTCCCACGCTTGCCGTTAAATTGTTATCGCCCATCCAAATTTGAACATTTTCATCTGCGGCAAGTAGTGAGTTCATCAGGTTTAAAAATTTTCGCGGTATAATTACATCGCCTGAAAATTCTTTGCCTTCAAAATCGTTTCTTATATAGCGCACCAANCGGTGGCCATCCGTTGCAACTACCGTAAGTTTTTTTTCTTCAAAACGAAACAAGACCCCCGTTAATGCTGGTTTCAGGTCATCTTTGCTTATTGCAAAGGCGGTCGTTTGGATTATTTCTTTAAGTACATTAGCTTCTATACCGCTGGCTTTGCGGTTGTCTACTTCCGGAAGGGGTGGAAATTCTTCCTCGGGTTTACCCATTAAATCGTATGTGCCTGNGTTTGTTATTAATTCAACGCGTTGGCCTTCGTCAACAGATATGGTTATGCGCGTGTCCGACATTTCGTTGGTTATTTCCATTAATGTTTGTAACGGAATAGCAGCAGAGCCCGGTTGTTCAATGCTTGCTTCCAGCTTGCAGTTTATTGTGATTTCAAGGTCCGTTGTGCGCAATGAAACATTATCAACTTCAGCCTCAAATAATACGCAGCTTAGGATTGGTAGCGTAGATCTTGTCGGCGTTCCTTTCGAAAGTTTTTGAAGTGTCTTTAGCAGTTGTTCAGAAGAAGTTGAAATCCGCATTTAATTGTCCGTTTAATGTTGTTATAAACTCAAGAATTTGTGTAGTGAACTAGCTAAAGACGTTACCGAATATGGCCCCGCCAGACAAGATATTTTGACTCAACAACACTATAAATAATATAAAAAATAAGTTCACTATTAATATATAATTATATATAGTACTGTGGAGAATGTGTATAAGTTTAGAGGCAAGGTTTGTAAGGGTTCTAAAAACAAATATTTTCAAGCAAACATTAAAGCAAAGGATGATGTGTAAAAGTTTTACAANTTGTGGAAAAAACGGGAAAAATAAAAAACAAATATCTTATATAAACATTTCTGATCAAGGTAAAACAGCTGTGAAAAAAAGGTGTAAAAAAATGTGGATATCTACCACGCATTGATCTGGATAAAGAATCTTTCCCGNGCCTCAAGGATCCAATTGTTATACCACATTGCCCGTTTATGATTTAAAGCCATATTTTCNATTTCCGGCCAATGTACGTCCATGTCGGGTCTGCCGCCCTGGCGAAACGCNTCTACCCAAAATAAATGATACCCTTGTTCTGTACGCACAGGTAAGCTGCAGACACCAACATCTAATAAGCTGATAATTTGTGATATTTCTGGAATAGGAGAATTGTTTGGATTTATCCAACCAAGATCACCACCAATTTCTTTGGTTTGAACGTCCTTGGAATGATCGGCTGCAAGGCGCATAAACGCCACCAGAGAAGAAGCAGAGTCCTTCAACGTTAGTGCAAATCGATAGGACAAGGATTCGTCTTCTTCCGTTATTTCTGGAACAAGAAGTATGTGGCGCACCCGGATTTTCTCTCCGCGCTTTTCTTCTGTTTCAATAATGTGATAGCCAAACTGTGTTTCAACTATTTCACTAACAATTCCAACGTCCTGTGAAAAAGCAACAGTTTCAAACTCAGGGACGAGNGAACCACGGCGAACAGACCCTAAAGAACCCCCGTTTTGACGGCTACCGGGATCCTGAGAATAGAGGGTCGCCAATTCGCCGAAAGACTCACCTGCAATTATTTTTTTTCTAATTTCGGACAGCTTACTTTTAGACGATTGGCGGCTCACGGCCCCGGCCTCGACCGAAAGGAGAAGGTGTCTCATTTTAACCATAAAAGGAAAAACGGGTAAACTGTCTTTATATATTGTAAAAAAATGCTCAACATCGTCACGAGTAACGCTGATTTTGCTAATTAGCGTTTGTTGATATCTTTCGGTCGTAAGACGGTCTTTCATTTCGTACCAGAATTCACGACGAAAGGATTTAAGAGTTTGTCCTAGCAGTTCTTCGGCTTGTTCTTCACTGCCCGACTGAGAAACAAACATTTCAATTTGTTGGTCTAGCGCTCGCTCTATTTCTTTATCGTCAACCTCTATGGAATCTACGGCTGCCATTTCCAACATAATTTTTTGGTCAACNATTGACTGCAAAACCTCGTTCTGTAAAAACAATAGTTTTTTCATATCAANAGCGGGGTTTAGGCGCTGCTGTACGGCGGCAATGTTTACAAGCTGAGCAACGTCACTTTTTAATATAACATGCTCACCAACAACAGCTGCAACGCCATCTACAAAAACCGAACTATTTTTGTCTTCACAAAAAACAAAAGAAAAAAGTATTAAAACATATTTAAAGAGTTTTATCATAAGATTAATTAATTATATACGGTGTATGGTTTCTTAAACTATCAAGAACACGTAAAGACTTTAAAGAAAGCTTTTTCTGAAATATGCGTTGATAAATCTCGTCGTTAACTTCTTCNTGTGGAANGGTCGAGCCANCATTAAATCTTTCCAAAACAAACAGCACGTGGTAGCCGCGACTGCTTTTTATAGGCCCTAAGAGCTGATTTTTANATTTTTTAGAAAACAAATTTTTTTCTAATTCAGGAATAAGCGAACCACTGGCAACGCTAACCGGACGAAGNCCGTATTGTAAAAAAAGTTCGGCGTTTTTAGTCTTTCTANCNGCACCANCCAAAGCACGCACGATTTCATTAGCCTCTGATTTANTTTCTACGAACAAATGGTATATTTTNGCCACCTTTTTTGTTCTTTTAAAACTGTCAATATTTTTATTATAATAAGAAAAAATCTCCTCATTGGACACGGTTATATTTTGGCTTGCAAGATTCTGTAAGTAACGCTGCCCCACAAGCCGACGACGCAACCGTTCAGAGGAAGAGATTAGCATAGCATCCTTAGTAAANCCAGAATTAGAAGCGCTTGCAAAAAGTATTTCTTCTGCAACCCACTGGCCAACCAACGCCGGGGTTTTTGACAAACTTTCCTCAGAAGANCGAGGAATGTNTTTGTTCAGAAGCGTAGATTGCCCAACCCTTGCAAGAAAGTCCTCGTTTTTTGAGGACCCACCACAATTTTGGAAAACGAAGAACGAAATAACTAATATTGTTCGTATATCAATCATCAAATTTAAGCCGAAATGTCAGCGCGCATCAATTCAGCAAAATGCGCTGTAAAAGATAAAGCATCATCAAGAGAGCTCATATCAATAAAAGCGGCAAAACCCCCATTGTTATTAAATTGAAAAGTTCTTTTTGTTGAAGAAAACAATTTTTGCAAGCGGTTAAGACTAAATGTGTTCTTTTCTTGAATTTCAGAAAAATAAATGGCGGCAGATTTGTTTTTTAATGATATTTTTTTTACACCACAGCCAACAAAAAGTTCGCGTATTTTAGCGACAGAAACCACATTTTTAGACTCATCCGGCAAACGTCCAAAACGGTCTATAATTTCATTCCGGACAGCAGTTACCTCGTCAAGCCCACGAGCAACAGATAGGCGCTGATAGTAATATACCCTGTCCTGATCCAAGGGCATATATGAAGGGGGAAAATATGTAGCACCCTGAAAACTTATTACAGGCCGCNCACGGTNTTTTGTTGCGCCGAGGCGTTCGTCTACTCCGTCTTNAAGGATTTTGCAATACATATCATAGCCAATGCGATTAATGTGGCCGCTTTGTTCATACCCGAAGAGACTGCCCGCTCCTCTTATTTCTAAGTCTTTTATAGCTATTTGATATCCAGAACCCAACGCCGAAGAATGTTCAATGGCCCTCAACCGCCGGTATGCGTTTTCATTAAGCGTTTTTTTTGGTATTAACAGCCAACAGTAAGCCTGAACGCTTCCGCGACCAACCCGACCGCGAACCTGGTAGAGTTGAGCGAGGCCAAAACGGTGCGCATTGTTTATAATAACAGTATTAGCGTTTGTTACGTCTAAACCAGATTCGATGATTGTCGTACAGACAAGAACATCAATACCGCCACTGAAAAAAGATAAAATTGTATCTTCTAGCTTTTTACTGGACATAGAACCATGGGCGCCGGTGATCACAAAGCGAGGAAAAAGATTTTTAATTTTTTCTACCATAAAAGGTAAAGACTGAATATCGTTATGTAAAAAATAAACCTGCCCACCGCGGCTAACCTCGCGGTTGATTTGAAGCTTAAGGGCTTTCCAGGAAAAATATTGAACTGTCGTTTTTATAGGCAGTCTTTCTTTGGGCGGAGTATCGATCCGGCTTATATCTCGGACACCCACAAGAGATTGCTGTAATGTCCGCGGTATAGGCGTTGCTGTAAGCGTTAATACATCAACGTCTTTTTTCAAAAGCCTAATGCGCTCTTTATCTTTAACGCCAAAGCGATGTTCTTCATCTATAATAAGCAACCCCAGACCATCTGTAACAATATCATCCGACAACAGCCGGTGTGTGCCAATAACAAGGTCGGTTTGGTTCCGTTTTATTTTGTCAAGGACAGACAGCTGTTCCTTTTTGGACCTAAAGCGAGAAAGCAGCTCAATTTTAACACCCAGTTCTCCAAATCTATTTTTTGCCGTAATAAAATGTTGATCACTTAAAACAGTAGTTGGGGCAAGAAAAAACACCTGCTTTCCCCCGGCAATCACTTTCATTGCCCCCCGGAGAGCAACCTCTGTTTTACCAAAGCCAACATCACCCAAGATAACACGATCCATTGGTGATATTTTATCTAAATCACATAAAACGTCTTTAATGGCGGCTTTTTGATCCGGCGTTTCATCAAAAGCAAAAGAAGCGGCCAACATATCCAAAAATTCNTCATCACTCACATATGAATAACCACGCGGTTGATGACGANACGAATAAATCTTAATAAGATCTTCAACAATGCTTACAACTGATTTTTTTACGCGCGCAAGTTGGTTTTGCCAAGCCGCGGAGCCAAGATGAGAAAGCTTAACAAAACCACGCCCCGACGAAACATGCTTGTGGATTTTATCAAAACGGCCAAGAGCAACTTTAACAATACCACCGNTAGCAAATTCGATTGTAATACCGTCTTGTTGATTAGCAGAGCCCCCGAGAAAAGACAAGCCGCGATATATACCAACGCCATAATCCTCATGAACCACATAATCTCCCAGCTCAATATTTGCAAGGCCGAACACGGCTGGCCGCTCAGGAGNAGTTGTTAAAGTATCTGAAAAAACAGGCCTCAACAGGTGTAAATCATCATAACCAAACACAGCAACATTTAAGTGNTTAGAAATAAAACCGCTACGCAAAGGCTTTTTGACAACAGAAAAATTTTTCAGAGTTTTCTTTAATTTTTTTTGATACAAATGATTAGAGCCAAAAATAATAACATTTTGACTCGAACCATTAACAAGCCCAGNAAGATTTCCCGGCAGACAATCAACCTCCAATATGNCCCCTCCACAATCAGCGTTGTTTGCTATTGTATAGGACGTGGCGTTGTTTTTTAAATAATAAAAATGAGAAAGCGAACTTTTTAGCAGTTCTTCAAAAACAATCTTATCTTCCGATCCATAACCAGAAGGCGCCAAGAGCTCAACCGCCTCCATCTTTGATATAGAGAGCTGAGACACGGGATTAAACTGACGGATTGATTCAATTTCATTACCATAAAACTCAATTCTTACAGGGCGAGAGGCGTACAAAGGGAATATNTCTATTATGCCTCCACGAACAGTAAAGGACCTTGGCGCGACAGTAGAATCGACAGATTCATAGCCCCANCTCATTAATGTATTGACAACNNCGCCCAAGGATACAACGCCNCCATTTTTCAGGAGTACGCCNCTGCCCGNGTGTCCGGGCTTGCGGACAAGGCGAAGNAAAGCACTTAAAGAAGTAATTATTATAGGGCGCTCATTAGACACAACCGCAGCATAAGCAGAATCAAAGCTTTTTTCTTCTTCTGATACAAAAAGAGCCGGCCCATGNTCGTTCTGGTCTATNTCGGGAGCAAAACATACTTTTCTCGACACAAGGTCATTAATGTCCAAAAAGACCTTTTCTGCATCAGGGCCCTGTTCAGCAATAATTACAAAACCTTGTTTGTCTTGTTGTGTTTTAGCAGAAAAAAGCAAGGACACAAAACCAGGAACACAGCCTTTTAATATAGACGGTTTGTTATTTTTAAAAATATGTCTATAATAGGATGAAGCGCTAAGGCGCTTACAAAGAGAGCCCCAGGAAGAAACAGTTTCACGTGAAACAAACATATTATCTAAATAAATAGACAGATAAAAGCGAAGCATCCGCCGGAGAGACCCCAGATACCCGATAAGCCTGCCCCAAGGTTTCAGGCCGTACAAAATCCAGTTTTTCTCGAGCTTCTTGCGACAGGNTTGAGAGCTGTAAATAATCAAAATCAGCAGGGATGGCCCGGCGCTCCTGTTTGTGCAGGTTTTCTATTTGTTTCAGCTGCCGCTTTATATAGCCTTCATATTTAATGGTCGTCTCTGCCTCCATTAGCATTTCCTCAAAGAAAAAAGCAGGACAATCGCCCCCATCTGCNAATCNCANAAAATTANAAGGAAGATGATGAATATTAACANCNGGACGCNTTAGGATCTCTTTTGCGGGATAGCTTTGTTTTATGGGGGGCTCTCCAAGGGAAGCCAAGGTTGGGTTAATTTCATCTGGACGCAGAGAAGCATTCAGGGCCTGGATAGTTTTTTTAGCAATATTAAAATAATTAGAGATTGAGTCAAACAGCTCTGCAGAAATTAAATTTTGTTGTAGTGCCCGNTCCGCTAATCGCTCACCCGCATTTGAAAAGCGAATTAAAATTCTATATTCTGCCCTAGAGGTGAACATGCGATAAGGCTCTAAAGTGTCCTTAGTTACTAAATCATCGATTAGTACGCCAATATAGGCTTCATCGCGACCCAGTAACAGCGGGTCCCTGTTCATTATGTAATTTGTGGCATTGGCGCCGGCAATCAGCCCCTGGGCAGCGGCCTCTTCATATCCAGAGGTTCCGTTTATTTGACCGGCCAGGAAAAGGCCAGCAATATCTTTTGACTCCAAAGAAGCCTTTAATTGTGAAGATGGGAAAAAATCATATTCTATGGCATACCCGGGCCTAAAAAACTCAACATGCTCAAGTCCCCGCACACACCGCAGTGCTTTTATCTGCGTCTTTTCAGGAAGGCTGGTTGAAAACCCGTTCGTATAAATTTGATTTGAATTGCGCCATTCAGGCTCAAGAAATAAAGTATGAGCTTCGCGATGGGCAAACCGGTGAACTTTATCCTCAATAGAAGGACAGTANCGAGGACCAACCCCAGAAACGTCCCCAGAAAACATTGGCGAAAGATCCAAACTGCCACGTATTAATTTATGGCACAAAGAATTTGTTTGTGCTGTGAAACAAGGAACATTAGGAGGACTAAACTCTGTGGTGCGGTATGAAAAAGGCGTTGGATTTTCATCACCCATCGCAACATCTAGCTGANCCCAATTAATGGAGTCGCTAACAAGGCGGGGTGGAGTACCTGTTTTTAAACGACCCNCAGTGAAGCCCAANGAAACCAAAAATTCAGTGATTCCCTCCGCGCCCTGTTCGCCCATGCGCCCGGCTCGAATTTTCCTTTCACCAATNTGCACAAGACCATTTAAAAAAGTACCACAGGTTAAAACAACGGCACGGGCTTGAATTTTCCCACCGNCCCGCAACGCAACCCCCATTACGGTGTTGTTTTTTATCAAAAGGCGTACAACNTCCCCCTCAACGATCATTATNCCGCCCTGCCCGCGTATATAAGCATTAATGTACTGCTCGTACATGCGCTTGTCTACCTGCGCCCGCGGCGACCAAACAGACTTGCCCTTGGAACGGTTAAGTATTTTGAATTGTAAGCCGGCATTATCTGCGGCAAGGCCCATAATGCCTCCGAGGGCATCAATTTCNCGGACCATTTGGCCCTTTGCTAAACCACCAATAGCCGGATTGCAGGACATCCTGCCAACCGCTTTTTTGTCCATTGTTATCAGGCAACACTTTTTGCCCATACGAGTTACAGCAAGAGCGGCCTCAATTCCNGCATGGCCCCCCCCGACAACTAAAACGTCAACCTTGTTTTGTATATGTTTCACGTGAAACCTATTTACCCACACAAAAATTACTGAAGATATTGTTCAAGATATCCTCGCTTGTCGTTTTTCCTAAAATTCTATCAACAGCATCGAGCGCCTCGCGGATCTCAACGGATAATAGCTCAAAGCCCACCGGGNTGTTTTCCAAAAGTCGTAATGTTTGATTTAGGGCATTAATACAATTATTTGTAACGTCATACTGTCTTTGTGTAATTAAGAAAACAGTATCTGATATATTTTCGGAAACACATAAACTCTTTTTTATAGAGTTTTTAAGATTTTCTATACCGTCGCCTGTTTTAGCTGAAACGCAAACACAACCATCAAGCTTACCCCGAGCTTTATTTATTTGCTGCTGGTTATATAAATCACATTTGTTTAACACGGGCAGAAGGGAACCGTTTAAACCGTTAGTTTTAAACAACTTATGTTCGCTTATATCAAACAAGCTTAATACAACGTCGGCGTTTTTGATTTTTTCTGTAGCGCGACGAATTCCTTCTGACTCAATCTCTTCATCTGAGCTGCGAATTCCGGCGGTGTCAGTAAGCATGATACTAATGCCTCCATAGATAANAGACGCATCTACAACGTCTCTCGTGGTCCCGGGGACCGCGCTCACAATGGCCCTGTTTTCATTCAACAAAACATTGAACAATGTTGATTTACCAATGTTTGGGGGGCCGGTTATGACCACAGAGGCTCCGCGGTTTAATAGGCGCCCCTCTCTGAAAGATTCTGCAAGGCGCGACGTCTCTTTAAGCGCTGAGGAAATTTTTTGTTGAACACGATGAACTGCGTCGGGAATTAAATTATCTTCAGAAACATCAAGNTCAAANTCCACATAAGACAAAGCNTCGATTATATATTGTTTAATATCTTTAAATTTTTTTGATAATTCTCCTGACAAAACACGATGATTTAGCTGAACGCTTTTTTCTCCCTGCCCATGAATTACAGCCGCCACCGATTCGGCCTGAACAAGATCGAGCTTGCCATTGACAAATGCCCTGTGTGTGAATTCGCCCGGCTCTGCCGTGCGTGCCCCCAGATTCATAGCCTCCTCGATTATTTTTTCCACTATTGTGGGGCTGCCATGACATGAAAACTCAACAATATCTTCCCCGGTATAAGAATTTGGGTGTTTATAAAAAGTGACCACAGCACTATCAAAAGGCTCTTTGTTGGAGCCGTAAAGAGTAACAANGGTGGCGNGCCGATCTTTAAANGCAGCAGCGCGACGACAAATATTTTGTGTAATGCTCTCCGTTTCTTTGCCGCTTAGACGCACAACGGCAATTCCACCATAACCATATGGAGTTGCCGCAGCAACGATCGTATCGTCAAAAATCATTTTTGNTTAACAGGCGTCACGGATACGGGAGCAGGNGCGGGCGTAAGGAANTTTTGCTGTAGAATTGTTAGCACATTAAATAAAGTATAATACAAGTTTAATCCAGAAGGAAAAGTGTTAAATAACAACGTAAAAAACACAGTCATAAAATAAGACATATACTTTTGCTGCCCGGAGGCCTGGGTGGGCATCATTCTTTGTTGTATAAACATTGTAATACCCATTAAAATAGGCAGAATAGCAATNTGATCTCCATAGATGGGCAACGAGAAAGGCAGNTCGACAACAGNGTCNGGACTGGAAAGATCCTTAATCCAGAGTACAAAAGGCGCACCNCTAAGNTCTATTGTTGAACGAAAAACTTGGAAAAGAGATATAAGCAACGGCATTTGAAGCAAAATAGGGAAACAACCGCCTAAAGGATTAACACCATGTTCTTTAAAAAGCGCCATCTGAGCCTGGCTCATTTTTTTTTGATCGTTTTTATATTTTTCCTTAAGGGCATTTAACTGAGGCTGAACAGCCTGCATTCTTTGAGTAGATTCATAGCTCTTTTTAGTAAGCGGGTAAACAAGAATTTTTATTAGAATGGAAAAAAGAATTAACACAACACCATAATTTGGAATAAAGGTATTCATCTTAATAAGCAGGTAATGCACCCCTTTTGCAATTGGACGAATAAACGACCATCCAAAATTCATGATAGAATCAAGATCAACGCCCAGCGCTTTAATCCGTCCATATTCCAAGGGACCTAGATACAGCCGGGTGTTTTTATGCTGGCGAGCCGAAAGGGATAAAGCAACGCTATAAACCTTCTCTAAATCACCGCTTTTATAACCAGAGGTTCTTCCACCAAGGCCCGGCACGTCAGGAATAAGAGCGCTGACAAAATATTTCGTTCGGACAGCAGCCCAGGACGTTTCGCCTGTTATGTTGTCCTCTTTAGACTCCTTGTTTTCCGCCAGCTTTGGGCTGTGTAATTCACCCCCCTGGTATATATAAGCGTCGAAATAGTAAATATCATCACTTACATTTTTTTCGGTAATCGGCAGACCCCCGACCCACGACAAACTATAAAGACCTTGGGACATAAAAGGTTCAGCTGAAGACAGATCTGTTTTTATATCTATAATATAATTATCGGGATAAAAAGTCAGTGTTTTATATACCCAGTTGTTATCAAGGGACTTTTTAAAACGGAGTGAATATTCTGAGCTTATAAAACCAGGAGACGAGTTGTTAACCGGTTCCCACGGCCCAGAGAGCTCAACGCGTTCACCGTCAAAGCCGCTGAACGAAAGCAGTAGGTTTTGTTGATTGCGATCATTGATTAATTGTACGGGCCCACTGTTTAAATAAGAGTAGTTGTTTAATGTAAAGGATATTAGAGACCCG
>PAWC01000004.1 GCA_002713385.1 Fidelibacterota bacterium | reverse complement strand
TTATGGGTGGGTTGCGACTCGGTGAAACCCCGTGCCATGGGTGCCGACAATGAATTGGTGGTNGTGGCTGCATTTGAAGATCGTGACAAAATCCAACAANTACTCACCACTNTTTTTAACGATACACTTTATACGCCCNAGCCCTATTACCGCACCGTTTGGGTAGATCNGGAAAATTTNAATGATGTGTGGGTATAAGNCAGTTAATAATTACTATTAACCTAAACAAGCTCAAATCAGACTCATTGTATAAACTTATTTTATAAAAATGATACTCACCATTAATGAAAATTTTAGGGGTTTTGCTCAATCCCCGCCTATTTGTCTAGCGAAACGCAGTGCAGATGGAACGGAGGNTTTTATGAGGTGGTTTTTATATTTTTATGGTAGTCTAGCCGGTAAAACTACTTCTAGCATTTCCAAATTATCAGCACATTGATCAAAACTATAGTTTGTTTGTGCCGGGATCACAATAGCGTCTCCGGGTGCTAGTGTATGTTCGCCATTGCAATTCAGCGCACAATTTCCATTAAGAACGAACATGAATAAAAATTCTCCATCATGGTTGTACGTTACGGTGGCCACAACATCCTTAATGCGTGCAACCTGTACACTGGCCAGGCCAGCGGTAGCAGCTGTGATGCCAATATCACGGTAATCAAAGCCGGATATATGCCATGGTTGCCANTTCGCGTTTTCTGCCACATGTAGCACGTAACGCTGACCATTAAAATCTCTTTCCGGTTGCAGCCCNGTGGTTGGCAATTCTATATCGTGTTCAGCATAGGTCATGTGTTCAGCAGGGCAACTGATTTCAATTACTTCAAATCCTGGTGAGCATTCCAGAACTCGGTGCCGAATCTCCGGTGGTTGTAATACACAGTCACCCGCTTTCATTATAAACGGCGGTCCTTGGTCTTCATATACCACCTGCACCCAGCCCTTATAAATATAGATCATTTGGAAACGGATGCGATGATAGTGAACATAATCTGGAACAGGGCCTCCCTCAGGAACACGAATATGTGATGCAATAAAACGCCCACCCTGCCGATCAGGNATAAGATCTCGATACTGCATTCCAGCCCTTCCTATTCCCCAGTTACTGCTGTTCCCTTTTGTATGCACAAACGACTGTTGAACAGCTGGAACATGATAGTCCAAAATTTCATCAGNACCTAATTGGATTCGCGATTCATTATTGAATACAATGGCGGTTCTGGGGNTGTCCGCTGGGAAAATATACTCCAACGTATAACCAAGCGTATCTATATAGTGATCCAGTGTTTTTTCGAGATTATCACAAGATATTATTTGGTCAATATTGTTGTTTAGTTCTTTCATTGTTGATTATTCAGCTAGAAAATCGGCACAGACTTAAATAACATTATATATTTCACTAAAGGATTTCTTGCTAATAACCGGTACTTCTGCATCCTCAGCGGGATATCCCACTGGAATTAATAGGAATGCACGTTCATTNTTCGGGCGTTTCAATATTTCCTGTAAAAATTTCATGGGGCTGGGGGTATGTGTTAATGACNCCAAGCCAGCATTATGAATAGCCGCCAATAAAAATCCGGCTGCAATTCCCACGGACTCGTTTACATAATAATTTTTTCGCGGTTCATCTTTACTTGTATCCATAACCTGTTTAAACATGACGATCAAATATGGAGCCGTTTCCAAAAACAGTTTATGCCAGTCCGTTCCAAATTGATTCAGGTCCTCCAGCCATTCTTTGGTGGCGCGGTGGCCATAAAATTCTTTTTCCTCTACTTCNGCTGCTATACGTATCTCTTTTTTCACTTGCGGGTCTTGGACTATGACAAATGACCAAGGCTGTTTATTCGCACCGGATGGTGCAGAACCAGCTGTTTTAATACAATTTTCAATGATCTCAATGGGGACTGGGTGGTCAGAAAAATCCCGCACGGTGCGACGCGTGATCAGCGCTTCTAGTAAATGTACAGACTTCTCCAACATTTTATTTTCAGTCATTTTTTCAAATTCTAATTTTTGGAATAACATGGCTCCTCTTTTTTCATTAGTTTTTACAAGAGGAAATTTAACATAATCAACTTCCATGCGCCTGTTTGAATCCATATTACTAATAATATTACTGGTGTTAATCTATCAGCTTGTTTTTTCAAAACAAAAAGAAGAGCAAACAATGCACTTGCTCTTTTTTGCGCTTATTCTTGTAGTCGTTCATTTGATGGTTGAAGGCTATCGCTGGCAAATAATACCCGCTTATTTGAGCTTTGGAATATTATACCTTCGTATAAAAATAGGCGAACTGAAATTTACTCAACGATTCAATAAACTTACCTGGGGGTTGTGGGCCTTATTCGCCATTAGCCTGCCTGTTGCTGTCCCCGTGATAGACCTTCCCGAACCAACNGGCCCTTATCCAATTGGAACACAAATTTACCATTGGATTGACAGCAGCCGGGCTGAATGGTTTACCCCGGAAAATGATCAAGACGTGCGCGAATTGGTGGTCCAAGTATGGTATCCGGCAGAAAAGGTATCCGGGAAACCAATGCCCTACCTGGATAACCTTAACCTGCGCACTAAAGCTCTTGGTGGGGCTGGGGGTGTTCCAGGGTTTCTTGCCAGTCACATTGATCTGGTCAAAACACACTCTTTTTTAAATTCTACAGCAGTATCGGGTAAACAGTTTCCGCTTTTGATAATCTCCCATGGCATTACCAGTTTTCGTCAGATACATACTGCATTGATCGAAGAACTAACCAGCAATGGCTATATAGTTGCAGCGCCGGATCATACCTATGATTGTAACCTGACTGTATTTCCAGATGGACATACAGCTGATTACAGGTCGGAAATTACTGGTCACCCGGACAGCGTTCGAATTCGTCGACAACAATTAAATACACGAGTAGCCGATGTCAGATTNATATTAAATCAAATGCGGGCCAATGAAGAAATCAATAAAATAATAGATTTTGAAAAAGTAGGTGTATTGGGACATTCTTATGGCGGAGCGACGGCTATTCAAACAGCATATGAAGATGATCACTTTAAAGCAGCATTATGTTTAGACGGCTGGATGAATCCAGTCCCGGATCACATTTATGAACAAGGCATTCAACAGCCNTTTTTGTACTTGGGGCGACCCCGTTGGAATAATTCCGATTACCCTACAAGCCCTTTAAAACTTGTGCAGTTTTTGCAAAATGTAAAAAGTGAAAAATTTAACTATATATTAAAGGGCTCCCGTCATCTGGATTTTTCAGATTTACCTTTATTTTCGCCCNTATCAGAATTTTTTCTTGATACAGGAACAATCTCTTCAAAAAAAGCTGTCAGCATTACTAATGAGGTTGTATTATTATTTTTTGACCGGTACTTAAAAAATATAATGAATCATTTTCCAAAATCTGTTNCCAATTATTCTGAGATTATTATTAATCCANCCTCCTGAACTATGTCAACTAAACTTGTCTTCTCCGTCTCTATCATTGCTCTTCTGTTTACTGTGCCCTGGTGGACTAATTCACCTACACTCATTTATGGATTTCCCGCCTGGGCATTTTATTCTTTATTAGCCACTATCGCTTACTCCTTTATTATTGCAATTCTTCTGCACGTCCACTGGAGTAACGGAACAAATAAGGACAACTAACAATGCATAATGAACCGCTTCTGGGTACGGGTGGTCTTATATTTATGGGTTTGTACCTGTTTTCTTTGATTGGAATTGGGCTAGCCGGCAGGTTAGCGCGCAAAGACAATACATTGTCTGATTTTTACCTAGCTGGCAGGGGTATGGGTGTTTTTGTGCTTTTGCTTACATTGTATGCAACTCAGTACAGTGGCAACACCATGATCGGTTTTGCCGGCAAAGCCTACCGCGGCGGTTACCAGTCGTTAGTGATGGTCGTATTCATGAGCTCTATCATTGGCGCCTATCTCATCTATGCGCCGAAATTGTTCAGGTTGTCAAAAAAGCACGGTTTTATTACTACAGGTGATTTTATTCACCATCGATTTAAGAACACAGCATTGACGATTATTATTGTATTGCTTTCAATCGTTGCCCTTGGGAATTATATACTTACAAATTTGAAAGCTATCGGCTATATCGTTGTTGCTGCGACTGGCGGAAAAATTGGTTTCGCCCAAGGGATTATTATACTATCGCTGATTATGGTAATTTATGAAACGCTGGGCGGTATGCGCAGTGTAGCCTGGACAGACGTAATCCAAGGTGTTATTTTACTGTTGGGTGTTATTTTGATATTCATTGTCATCCAGATAGAATACGGAGGAATGGTAACCTCAGCTGACATCATAAAAAGTAACAACCCAAAATTTTTCATACCTCCAGATTGGACAGAAAAACGTTTATGGTTAAGCACGATAGGTCTAGCCTTTTTTGGTATATCCGTTTATCCCCATGCCATCCAGCGCATATATGCTGCAAAAGATGAATCTACATTAAAGCGTTCTTTACAAATCATGGTCTTTATGCCCTTGGTAACTACAATGTTCATGGTGGTAGTAGGTTGGGTCGGTCTGGCGCAATTCCCCGCTCTCGATCGCCAAGGCAGTGAACAAATCACAATCATGATGCTTCAGGACATTAGTACAAAAATTCCTGCTATGGGTATAATGATTGTACTTTTTCTTTCTGCTGCGGTTGCTGCCATTATGAGTACCGTTGATTCNGCTTTACTGGCCATTTCATCTATGGTAACCAAAGATCTTTGGGGGCGTCTGCAACCGGATAAATCACAGGGAGAACTAATTAGGCTCGGTAAAATAATTTCTTGGCTGGTGATGGGTATGGCTGTTTTTCTGGCTATTGAACTGCCACAAACAATTTGGCGTCTTATGGAAATCAAACTAGAATTATTATGTCAAATTGCACCAGCTATTTTCCTTGGTCTACACATAAAACGCTTACGCTCAACAGCTGTCCTCGCCGGTGTAATAACAGGAGCACTGACAGCTATTATTATCATATTGCATCCAGTATTACCAGCTAGACCGTGGGGCATACATGCGGGAATGTGGGGATTGATTGCCAATGTGTCTGTTTTAGGTATGTGCCAATTCCGTTTCCAAAATAATTAGAAATTCTTCCGCTTTCCTGCTTTTAGTTAATCTGTTTTCAGCCGTAATCTCGGCTTTCAATTTTCACTTATTTTCGTGACGTTTACCGCCACTCTACCAAACCTGCCCGCGGCACATCGTGTCTTCCAACCCGTCTAGAATCACCGCAATCGTAGGCGCCCAATGGGGCGACGAAGGCAAAGGAAAGATAACTGATTTCTTTGCCGGCGAATCCGATTATGTNGTCCGTTTTCATGGCGGCAACAATGCGGGTCATACCGTTATTGTTGATGGCAACACTTTCAAGCTTCATCTAATCCCTTCCGGAATTGTTTATGGCGAACCCATGAGCATTATCGGTAACGGCGTGGTGGTGGATCCCAAAGCACTCTTGGATGAAATCGTTTATGTAAAAGAAAAAGGTATNGAACCAAAGCTCATGGTTTCTGACCGTGCACACGTGATCATGCCTTATCACATCATCTTGGACGGTGCCCTTTCCGGACACCAGGGGAATCTTGCCGCAGGAAGCACTCGCCGCGGTATCGCACCNGTTTATGCTGATAAAATGTACCGCAACGGTATTCGGATGATTGACCTTCTTGAACCGGATGTCTTCCGTGAAAAACTTGAAAAGGGTTATACTTTCTCAAAAGGGCTGATTGAAAAAGCCCTGGGACAATCGCTGGATATTTCCATNGATGAAATATTTGATTCNTACATCGCTTACGGTCAGCTGTTGAAATCCTATATCTGCGATACGTCCGTTGAACTCTACAATGCCCACAAATCGGGAAAATCCATTTTGTTTGAAGGCGCCCAAGGTATCAGCCTGGATGTGGACCACGGTATTTATCCTTACACCACCTCAAGCAACACAGCTGCCGGACACATTTCCACCGGAACCGGTGTAAGCTTTCGGGACATTGACCGCATCATTGGTGTAGTGAAAGCCTATTTGAGCCGCGTGGGTGAAAGCCCTTTGCCATCAGAAATCCATGGGGATGATGCAAAGTCACTTAGAGATAAGGGCTTGGAGTACGGCACTACCACTGGACGTCCACGACGGGTGGGATGGCTGGATTTAGTTCAAGTTCGCCAGGCGGTACGGGTCAATGGATTAACCGAAATCGCTCTGACTAAACTGGATGTCTTGAATGGCTTTAAAAAACTTTCTGTATGTGTAGCCTATGATGTGAATGGTGAACATCTCACTGAAATGCCGGCCAGTCTCACACAGTATCGAAAAGCCAAGCCAATTTATGAAACTTTGCCCTGCTGGGGAGATCTCCCTGAAAATATTTGGGATAANGGCTTTAATGCCTTGCCGGATACTTTGAAAGATTATATCGCATTTATTGAGCGGGAAGTAGACTGTCCCATTAAGATCGTATCTGTGGGGCCACAGCGCCACGAAACCATTATCAGGTAATGGCCTTTACACAGGAAATTGTTAATTTCTCTGGCTTAACTGATCAAGAAATCAGGGCCAAGCTAACTGATCTCAATATTCCCCTTACTGCAGAAGAAGTGCTCAAAATCCAGAACGAAATGTTGGGTCGGGCGCCATCCCTTACAGAGCTTGTACTCTTTTCTATCCAGGGATCGGAACATTCCAGCTATAAAAGCAGCCGCTCCCATTTAAAACAATTCACCACCACTGGNCCTGATGTGGTCCTGGGCGCCAAGGAAGACGCCGGCGTGGTGGCTGTGGCTACCGACAATGACAGCCACCGCTGGTGCGTGGTCATGAGCCATGAATCTCATAATCACCCATCTCAAATTGTTCCATATGAAGGCGCTGCTACGGGTGTTGGTGGGAATGTCCGGGATGTGATGTGCATGGGCGCCGAAGTCATTGCTTGCACCGATTCGTTCCGCTTTGGCGAGATNAAAACCAACAAGACCAAATGGATCCACGACGGCGTTGTGGCGGGGATTGCCGGCTATGGAAACCCCTTGGGCATTCCCAACATCGGCGGTGATCTTTATTATCATGAAGGATATAACGAAAATTGTCTGGTGACTTTGGTAACCCTGGGTATTGTGCGGGAAAATGATATTATTCACTCCTACGCACCAAAAAATGCAGATGGATATGATCTCATTTTAGTTGGTAAGCCCACAGATAACAGTGGCTTCGGTGGCGCCAGTTTTGCCTCTCTGGAACTGGAAGAAGAAAAAAAAGAACAGAACAAGGGCGCGGTGCAGGAGCCCAACGCCTTTCTGGAGCGACATCTTTTGAAATCCACTTATGCTTTGTTTAGCGTCCTGAAGGAAAAGGGACTCGTAGAAAATCTCGGCTTTAAAGACCTGGGNGCTGGTGGCGTAGCCTGCGCCAGTGTGGAGTTGGCAGAAACNTCCGGCTACGGATCTGAAGTGTGGATGGATAAAATCCATATTGGCATGGATAACCTGCATCCATCAGTTTATCTCTGCAGTGAAACGCAGGAGCGGTTCATGTGGGTTTCCCCGCCGGAAATCACTCCTTTAATTGTGGATCATTATAATAAGGTGTTCGANCTACCCAGCGTGAGTTCAGGTGCTATGGCATCGGTGATCGGAAAAATTCGTGCGGANGGCCANTACATCGTNCANAATGGNAANGAAGAAATTGTNAATGCNCCTGCGTCAGAAGTGACAGAAGGGTTTTTATNCGATCGTCCTTATGAAGTAAGAAAAAACAATTTTACCGAACCCAATTTATCAGAACCCGTCGATTATAATCAGGTATTGCTGGATATCCTNTCCCATGAAAATATGGCNAGNCGTGANCCCATTTTTGAACAATATGATAANCANGTTCANGGTCGNNNTTNTNNAGAAACCGGNNTNGCNGATTCNGGNGTNNTGGCGCCGTTTAATTCGGAAAAATATCCTGAAGAAATTCGCAATGTGGGCATTGCCCTATCAACCGATCACAATCCACGCCACGGACTTATCAGTCCGTACTGGGGCGGTGTGAATGCAGTTGTGGAAGCAATGCGCAATGTANCTGCCGTTGGTGCCACNCCNCATGCTATTACTGACTGTCTGTGTTTCGGTAACCCGGAAAACCCCCACCAGATGTGGGAATTTGTTGAAAGTGTTCGNGGTGTAGCCGATGCCTGNCATGCTATTACCTTAAAAGATAATCCAAATGATGCTACTCCCATTATCGCCGGGAATGTAAGTTTTTATAATGAATCCAAAACTGGTGCCATTCCACCCAGCCCGATTGTTNGTTGTCTCGGAAAACTGAAAGATGTGAACAAGACNATTCCAATGGCCTTCCAGAAAACGGATTCTATTTTGCTCATGGTTGGTAAACGGAAAGATGAGTTTGGCGGTAGCGTATATTACAGTCTGTATGGTGAACTCGGTGCTAATGTGCCTAAGCCAAATCTGGAAGAAGTGAAAAACCAGATTTTTGCGCTCACCGACTGTATTGATAATGATCTTATCCTNTCCAGCCATGATATTTCTGACGGCGGTATTGCCTCTTCCATCGCTGAAATGACATTTGGGAATGAGATCGCCTGTGAAGTGACAATCTCTGGAGAAATGTCAAAAGATAAATTGCTCTTTTCCGAAACAGGTGGATTTGTTCTAGAAGTTACATCGGAAAATATAGATGCCGTAAAAAACACATTTTTAAAATATGGATTAGGAGTAGATGATATTGGCCGCACAATAGTTCAGCCGTCATTGGTGATAAATGATGTTATAAATTTATCCGTCAGAAAAGCAAAANAAGCGTGGACAAATGGCCTGCGGGAAAAATTATAATGGGTAAAATCGATTATAAATCATCAGGTGTAGATATTGATGCCGGCAACCAATCGGTGGATCGCATCAAGGANGGTGTGAAGTCCACCTTCACATCCAATGTGCTGACCGGGCTCGGCAGTTTTGGTTCGCTCTACGACCTGACACCCATCCTACAAAACTATAAAAAGCCCGTCATGGTTCAAAGTATTGATGGGGTAGGCACAAAAACTATTATNGCCCGCAAGCTCGGGAAATTCGACACCATAGGCGTTGACCTCTTAAGCGCCTGCACCAATGATATTTTGGTCATGGGTGCAAAACCACTCACATTTCTTGATTATATTGCCAATGATAAACTCAAACCGGATATCGTTGAAGAAATTNTCAGTGGAATGGTAAAAGCATGTCGTGAAACCGGTGTGTCGCTGGTAGGCGGAGAAACAGCAGAAATGCCCGATACCTATCTTCCCGGNGAACATGATCTTGTGGGAATTATCACCGGTGTGGTGGAAAAGGACAGGATCATTACCGGCGATACGATCCTTCCTGGCGATGTGGTGCTTGGTTTGCCGTCTAACGGATTGCACACAAATGGTTATTCTCTTGCTCGTAAACTTTTCTTTGAAATTGGCGGCTATGATGTTCACGATACGATCCCNGAATTTGATAAATCAGTTGGACTTACATTGCTGGAACCTCACATTAATTATACAAATCATGTATTTGCTGTATTGAATAAAGATATCAAAATAAAAGGGGTTGCCCACATTACCGGTGGCGGATTGGTTGAAAACATCCCCAGAATTTTACCTGACGAGTGCGGCGTGAAAATCCAAAAAGGATCCTGGCCTTCTCTTCCTGTCTTTGATGTGATGCAGTCTATCGGCGATGTGGATGAAAATGAAATGTTTCGTGCTTTTAATATGGGTGTCGGGATGGTTTTTATTGTGGATCAGACAGATGTATATGCAGTAAAAAGTGCCTTGAGCAATCTAACGGAAGTTTGCGAAATTGGTGTTGTGGTGAGTGGTGTAAGTGAAGTGATTTTAAAATGAGCTTAAACATCGCCATTATCCAATTTCCCGGTTCCAACACGGAACGGGAAACGCTCATGGCTTGCCATCGTGTTGGATTGAATCCTGTTGAATTTTTATGGAATGAATCCCTGGAAAAATTATCGGAGTGTGATGGTTATGTGATCGTGGGCGGATTTGCTTATGAAGACCGATCCCGTGCCGGTGTCATCGCTGCGTTGGATCCTATCATGGAGCAGATCAAAGTTGAAGCGGCAAAAGGGAAACCTGTTTTAGGCATCTGCAACGGGGCACAAATATTAGTGGAAAGCGGACTCGTCCCCGGACTAAACAACCACCGCGTAGGTATGGCGCTTACGGACAATAAGCGAGTGCAGGGCGGTCATGTGGTGGGGGTCGGTTATTATAATACGTGGGTAAACCTGCAAATGTCTGTTCCCTCTGATCGTTGTGCGTTTACGTATCATTTAAAAATCGGCGATTGGATCAATATACCGTTAGCCCACGGTGAGGGACGTTTTATTCTTCCGAATGAACTACTGAGGCAAATGATTGATAATGATCAAACTATTTTCCGCTACTGCGATAATGACGGGATCACCAATGATGAATTCCCCACCAATCCCAACGGTTCCTTATATAACCTTGCTGCGGTGTGTAACCCCGCCGGGAATGTGATGGCTATGATGCCCCACCCGGAACGGACGGAAAATGGGGATGCCATTTTTTCATCCATGAAAGAATTTATTGAAAAGGGGAACCCGGTTACAGACCATACGCTTTCTTTCGAACGCTCCCATTACAAAGTGGTTGATTATAAACCTAATCCAATCGCCGCGGAATGGATTGTTGATATGATTATCACCGATAACGAAGCTTCTTCTGTTGGTAATGTGCTGGATCATTTGGGATTTGATATTTCTATTTCCCGACAAACACATTGGGAAATTTCCACGGACGGCGAGCAGGAGCCCATCCTGCAAAAAATTGATTCCACCGGTGAGCTTTACAATTCNAATAAAGAATTCATCAGCGAAATAAAGTACGCTGATAATACCGCATCCTTCCTGGTGGGACAAAAAGAAGACATGATCGGACGATCGAAATTTGAATCCCTGAAAGAGCGATTTGAAATTGACGGCATAACTGAATTAAAACGCGGGGTCATATGGAATGTGACCGTGAACAGCGGTAATTTTGAAGCTGTTTTAAACGACATTTTGGACACACACATACTATTCAATCCATTATCTCATGAATGNTATCGAATCAACTGAACATTATAAGGACCGCATCAAAGCGGAATTGAATAATACATTAACTGAAACAAATTTNCCCAATGGATCCAAGAAGACCGGAAAGGTCCGGGACCAATATGACTTGGGGGATAAAGTTGCCCTTATTACCACAGATCGCCAAAGCGCTTTTGACCGGATCCTAGCGTCCGTCCCCTTCAAAGGTCAAGTCTTGAATCTCACTAGCGCCTGGTGGTTTGACCAGACGAAAGATATTATCCCGAATCAAGTAATTGATGTCCCCGACCCTAACGTGACGTTGGCGAAAAAGTGTGATGTNTTCCCCATTGAATTTGTGGTNCGTGGTTATATCACCGGTAGCACCAGCACGTCACTCTGGACAGTTTATAATAATGGCAACCGCACATATTGCGGGAATGATCTGCCGGAAGGATTGGTGAAAAACCAAAAACTGGATGGCAATATGCTAACACCCACCACAAAGGAAGAGCATCATGACCGCCCCATTGCGCCGGATGAAATCGTCAACGAAGGATGGATGACCCAAGAAGACTGGGATTATTGCAGCAAAAAAGCGTTAGAATTATTTGCATTCGGACAAAAGAAAGCAGCCGAAAATGAAATGATTTTGGTGGATACCAAATATGAAATGGGCCGGGACGCTGAAGGTACCATTCGGCTTATTGATGAGATCCACACGCCGGACTCAAGCCGTTACTGGATCGCAAAAACTTACGATGAGCGCATGGCGGTTGGCCAGGAACC
>PAWC01000003.1 GCA_002713385.1 Fidelibacterota bacterium | reverse complement strand
AAGAAAGCGGCTACAATATTGTCACGGACCCAAATGTAAATCAACAGGATAAAATATCCATTCATATGAATGACGTACCCATCGAGCAAGCCATCAATCTGGTGGTACGAGCCGTTGGCTTGAGTTATGAAATTGTCGGGAATTCATTTCTCATTGCTGAACACAAAAAGCTGATGGAAGAAGTGGGTATCACATCACACGTTGTGGAATTGAAATACGCCGATGCTGCGGAAGTGAAAATGTTTCTACAGGATCTGACGGATCAAATCCAGGTGGATACATCAGGCAATAAACTGCTCGTGAATGCTTCACCCAAGAAAATTGCTGAAATAGAGGAAGTTATTCGCAAGATCGATCAGCCGGCCACGCAAATTATGTTGGAAGTTCGACTCATAGAAGTGGCTGTTGATGTGGATGAAAACTTGGGTATTGACTGGTCAAAACTGGCCCATTATACAAATATTTTTTCTGAAAATGGTATACCGCCCGCAGGCGTTAGCGGAGCCGGAAGTGTGGTGCCCGGCCTGGCACAGCAGCAAAATGAAACCGGAACGGGTGTCATTGAAGACTATGGCGCTCTTCCATTTGAGACACTTCCTGAAAACATGATTTACAATCGTATGTATTGGAATAATAAAGATGATCAGAACCTTTTCCCTTCCCAGTTCAGCCGGCAGATGACAGCTTTTGATGTTACACTCGATTTTCTGATTAAACACAATAAAGCGGAAATTCTCGCAGACTCAAAACTAGTGACGTTAAACGGCCGTAAAGCCTACATCGAAATGGTGGATGTGGTGCCATATATCTTGAGTTCTGGAGGTGTCGGCGGACAGGTACAAGTTCAGAAGGAAGAAGTGGGTATTAAGCTTCATGTTTTGCCCAAAGTTAATGTAGACGGAGATATTACTGTGCATGTCATGCCGGAAGTATCCTCAATCTTTGAATTCATCGGCCCAGACAAAAATATTCCCCGCACAAAAAAGCGTACATCGTCTACAACGATTCGGGTAAAAGACGGTGAAACCATTATTATTGGCGGTTTGATCAGCAGGGATATGAAAGATACCGAATATAAAGTCCCCTACTTGAATAAAATTCCGCTGCTGGGTAAAAAACTGTTTACGAGCAGTGACGTCATCGAAAAGAAAACAGATCTTATTATTCAGATTACACCCACTGTATTGAAAGCGGGAATAGCTGGAATTATGAAAACAGATGAAATGATTGAATTTGAAAATTCTATAATCAACCCTTTAGGTGACAAAGAGGATGAAGATAGCCTACTCCTAGGTGACAAAGAGGATGAAGATAGCCTACTCCCAGGTTGGGTAAAAACAACAGATGATAGTGGTAGAACATATTACTATCATAAAGAAACAAGGAAATCTCAATGGGATCGTCCAATTGCTGAAATATCAGATAGAGGAGATGATGATGCGAAATAAAATGATGAAAATTTTTAACATTATACTTATTACAACTGGTTTGTTCATTGTTAGTTGTGATGATAGAAAACCTGCAAACTCTGATGAAAATGAAGCGACGACTTCGGGTGCTTATAAAATATCAGTAACTGCACAATCCTATGGTTTTGACAGTAATGACAATGCTGTTGCTGTCGGCGAAGATCTCCAAGGTCCACTGGTCACAACATATGTAACAGCAGTATTATTGGATTCGCTGGATCAACCGAAAAAAGATGAAATGATTACATTTTCTGCTAAGGTTTCAGGCAGTGATATAGGTAGCTTTGATACGAGTACTCCTAAAACAAATAATGATGGTTTAGCCGTTGTGCAATTTTCAGATGGGAATGTGGCTGCTTATGATAATGGTACAACACCGACGTATGAAGGAGTAGAAGTCACTGCTCTGTATACAAAAGGCGGAACAGACTTCGCTGTATCAGTTCGTTTTGGTGTTTTCGATACCAGCGCTGTAGAATTGTGGCCTTATGGATTGAATCTTTCTACCAATACGAATGCCATTAAGCTTGATGACGGTATTACCAAGGCTGAGCTTTCTGCCAGCATCAATTCACGTCAATATGGTAATCCTATATCGAATGTTGAATTATATTTTGAAAGTACAAATGGCTATTTGAGTGAATTGAGCAAATTAACCGATAGTACAGGTAATGCAGAAGTTGAATTTTCTGATACAGGAGATCCTAATGAAATAGGAGTTTCTACAGTGTCTGCCCGTTATCAGCATCCGGTCTTTGGTCTTGTGATAGATTCTGTGCAGATCACCATCAGGGATACATCATCAGGTATTCCTGCATATATTCAAATACCTTCATCATACCCGGGTGAAATTATGGTTGTGGGCGGCGGTGGATCTGAATCCACCGATATCTGTGCCCGTGTATATGATGAAAATGGTGTGCTGGTACAGACACCCTATCTCGTAACTTTCACACTTGGCCCGAATATTCCAGAAGGTGCAAACCTGAATAACGCCGGTATTATCGATTCTGCTTATACTGCAAATGGAGAAGCCTGTGTTTCATTGAATAGCGGCACTTCTCCCGGCCCTATTAGGGTAACAGCTGTACTCATGTATGACTCTGTATCAATATCTGCTACGGCGATTCCAGTAATAATTGCGACCGGCCCGCCCTCCAATATTGAAGCAGAATATGATCCATTGAATACTCAACCTGTTGGCGGTGGCTATTATCAGACGGAAGCATCAGCGATGGTGTATGACTTATGGTATAATCCAGTGGCAGACAGTACCTATGTATATTGGACAATTGATCCCATCCTACCCGATACGCTTATTGAAGCATTTGTGGAAGGAGTAAGTTATACCGGAAATCCAAATTTAAATGGTGATTCATACTCCGGCCTTGCCTTCACTACCATTATTTATTCCACTGATGCCATCGGAGATATTGGTTACGTAACAGCCTTAACCTTTGGTGCCGATGGAGACACAGTTTCTGTGCGTATCAATGAAGAAGAAGGTGAAGCAACCATGACTTTCGTACCGGGGACGTTGGTTTTAAATACACAAACTTCATTAGTAAATTTTACTGCTTTAAATGTTATTACATACACAGTTCAAATTACCGGTACTCTCATGGACTTTTATGGCAATCCCGTTAATGGTGCACCCATCGCCCTGAATGCCCCGGGGTCTGCAAACATTTATTGGCCTGTATCACCCATTCAAGGCTATATAGGTACGACAGATGAAGATGGATTAGTTACTTGGGATGTTGTATATGATATTGGTGTATGTGCATGGATAGTTGGGACAGAAGACCCTGCCCAGTACGAAGATTTCACATCCAGTATCACGGCGACACTGTTAATTGCTCAATCCATCACCAGTGATCCGTTGGATATTTTGCTGGTTAGAACACCTGTAGGACCCTGATTTTGGCTAATTTCAATCCACAATTTTCCAAGCTTGGTGAAATCCTGGTNCATCTTAAAAAAATCGATGAATCGCAACTCAACCGNGCNTTGGCTGAACAGTCGAAATCCGGTGAAAAACTGGGNGCTGCATTGATGCACAGCGGTGCGATCACAGAAGATGATTTAGTAACAGTATACGCAATGCAGCTTGGGTATCAGAAGGNCGACGAAGAAAACCTGTTCAACGCTGATCAGGAGGTAGCCAAACTTATTCCCGAAGATTTTGCACGGGAGCATAATGTTTTGGCATTGGCTAAATCCGACTCATCTATCCAGGTGGCCATGGAAGACCCGGAAGATCTGGTCGCTATTGATAACCTGAAACGCCTCACCAAACTTACTCCTAATGTACAGGTTGCTGGTTCCTCTGGGCTTCAGCGGGCTATGGATGAAATTTACGGTAAAATTCGTCAATCNGGTGAAGTGGAAGAAGTCTTTGAAGATATCAAAGTGATCACCGGTGACGAAGATGATGCGGAAGAGGTAGACCTTTCACCGGATAAAGTTTCCGAAGAAGATGCNCCCATAGTAAAACTGGTGAACCTTATTCTCCAGGAAGCCATTAAGGAGCGTGCCACTGACGTCCATATTGAACCGCAGCATAAGAATGTCGTCGTACGAATCCGAATTGATGGTGTTCTTCAAACGATTATGACACCGCCTAACACTTCCTTAAGCGGGTTGGTTACACGTGTGAAGATTTTATCCAAGTTGAATATTGCAGAACGCCGCCTTCCCCAAGATGGTCGTTTTACTATCAAAGGTACTAACAGGGAAATAGATGTACGTGTTTCCATTTTACCTACTGTATTTGGAGAGAAGGTTGTCATGCGTTTGTTGGATAAAACCGGATTTGCCTTTAATTTGCAGAGCCTTGGTTTTGAACAAGATATGCACTCCATATTTAAGCGGGTTATTNCCCAACCCTANGGTATGGTTGTTGTATCCGGTCCGACAGGAAGTGGTAAATCAACATCCTTATATGCTTCCTTGAAAGAGATTAAAAATGAAGGGACTAACATTACCACAGTGGAAGATCCTGTAGAATACCAGTTAGACGGCATCAATCAGGTACAGGCACATGAAAGTATCGGACTTTCCTTTGCTGCGTCATTACGATCAATTCTTCGCCAAGACCCTGACATATTGCTCATTGGTGAAATACGTGATGAAGAAACTGCAGATATTGCAGTAAAGTTTTCTCTTACAGGACATNTGGTTTTTACCACGGTTCACGCGAACGATGCTGCCTCTACACTTACCCGTTTNTTGGATATTGGTGTAAAACCATTTTTAGTGGGATCCTGTTTAAATCTTGTGATGGCTCAACGATTAGTGCGAACCATTTGTAAAAATTGTAAAGAATCATACACGCCCACAAAAGAAGAACTGGAAATTGCCGGCTTGGATAAATCCATGTTGAATGGCAATGAACTTTTTAAAGGCAAGGGATGCAGCCATTGCAGGAATACGGGTTACCACGGCCGTACCGGTATTTTTGAATTGATCCCCATGTCCAGGGAAATTCGTGGATTGGTTTTTGATAATGCCAATGAAGATGAGATACGTCAAAAATCTATAGATGCAGGTATGGCAACACTTCGTGACAGCGGTATCCGCAAAGTACTTGCTGGTATTACAACCATAGCTGAAATACTGCGCTCAACCGTTCAGGANTTTTAGTGCCTGTTTTTTCTTATTTGATTAAAGATGATATCGGTTCGCGCCGTGAAGGTGAAATACGTGCTGACAGTTTGGATGTAGCTATGAAGAAATTGGCTGTCAATAATCAGATNATTGTAAACCTGCAGGAAGTTGATGCAAGCTGGGATTTTATTGGTCCGTTTATTGATGAGATCAACCTTTCGATTGAACGTCTGAAAAATCGCATCCCGTTAAGTAACCTTGTGTTTTTCACGCGACAATTAGCAACGATGTATTCAGCAGGTTTAACATTGGAAAGAGCAATACATGGGCTTGCTGCTGAGGAAAGGCATACGCGTTTCAAAAAAGTTCTGAACAATGTCTGTGAAAATATCCGTAAAGGATTATCGCTTTCTGAATCCATGCAGAAGCATCCCGGTGTATTTAGCAATCTTTATATTGCCCTGACAAAAGCAGGGGAGGTCAGTGGTAACTTGAATGAAATCATGGATCAACTGGCAAAGTATCTGGAAAATCTAGACGATGTCCGCCGTAAAGTACGTTCCGCAATGACGTATCCTGTGTTTATGGTTATTTTTCTGTTTTTAATGATGGCAGGNATGTTTATTTATATAATACCTCAATTTTCAGATGTGTATGCTCAATTNGGTGCCAGCTTACCGGCTGCAACGCAGTATATGGTGTCTATCAGTGAATGGGTCAGTTCTCATTTTGGAGGGATATTATTTTCTATTATCGGTACAATATTCTGTGGCTGGCTTATTTCCAAAACACGTCGCGGTGGTTATNTCATTGATACCATCAAGTTAAACAGTCCTGTATTTGGCAAATTAGTGGAACAGTCCATTTTGAATAAATTTTCCAAGACAGCTGGAATTTTGATCGGAGCCGGTGTGCCTGTTATCGAATCCATGAAACTNTTGAAAAAAATCGTTGATAATCGTGTGTTTGAAGTTGCCATTGAAGATGCTACTGAATACATTCGTGACGGNTTTAATATCAGTACTGCCTTGCGGCGTACAGAACGATTTCCTTCCATATTANTTCAGTTANCATCCACCGGTGAAGAAACAGGTGAACTGCATTCACTTTTGGATAATGCTTCCGATTTTTATTACAAACAAGTGAATGCACTTGTTGAACGTATGACAACATTAATTGAACCATTACTTATTTTGATGGTAGGTGTAGTCATCGCCGTCATGGTGATTGTAACGTATTTGCCTGTATTTTATTTAGGTTCAGCACTACAGCAGGGGTTGTGATGGACTGGCTGCCAATCATAGCAATGTTTGTTATAGGTGCTCTTGTTGGCAGTTTTCTCAATATGCTTATCTACCGCCTGCCTAGGGAAGAATCAATATTGAGCCCCAGGTCGCATTGCCCGCATTGTAAAACAATAATTCCTTGGTATAGAAATATTCCGTTAGTTTCGTTTATCCTGCAAAGGGGTAAATGTGCAGCGTGTGGTTCATCCATTTCCTGGCAATATCCTGTGGTGGAAGCAATTACAGGATTTGTCTGGGNTGTTTGTTTTGCTGTTTTTGTACCTTTGCAGGCTGGTTTGACAGCAATGTTCACATCTGTATTGATTACTTTAGCTTGGATAGATCTGAAAACTATGATGATACCTTTATCTTTAATTATGTCAGGCGTAGCCTTCATCGTGTTGAGTATTATAAGCGGTATTCTTGAATGGCAATTCGTAATTTGGGGCGCATTGGCAGGTGTATTTATTCCTTTGATGATGATGGGTATGACTTTTCTGATGACACGCCGGCAAGGTATGGGCTGGGGCGATATTCAATTGGGTTTGATACTTGGTGCCTGGCTTGGACCCTGGAGCATGATGCTAACCTTGTTTTTTGCAGCACTTTTGGGTATCATTGCCTGGATAGGTATTTCTTTGAAAAANGGATTTGACCGCAACCGACCACTTCCGTTCGCACCCTATCTAGTNATCAGTGCAATGGTCATGCTTTTTATGGGAACTTATGTTGGATTCTGGTTTGATAAATTTCTCTTATTATAAATGAACAGGAAATGAATATGAAACAAACGTATGCTCGTTTGATAATGATACTAACTATTGGACTTTTCAGTATACTTTATGCTGCTGCAGAAAATGAACTNGTTCAAGGCTTTGGTTTGAAATCTCAAGTTAAGGGCGATCATGTCTTGCAATTCAACATACCAGATTATGAATTGGAAGATGTGACTTTGCACGGTCAAACCTTTAAACGTCCTGTGATTGATGGAGCCGGACAATCTTCTTTGGAAGGTAACCCCGAACTTCCTGTACTTACGACTTTTTATACTGTAGAACCCGGTAAATCATACCGGGTACAAGTCAATATTATTTCCTCGGAAACTGTTGAGAATGTTGATCTGCTCCCGTGGCAAACATGGGAAAACTTGACGGTAGATGAAGTTGTCAATTTTAAACGGAACATTAATACGTATACAGCNCCGGCACCTTATCCGGAAAAGCTGGCCATTGTTTCAGAGCCGCAAACATTTCGCAATCTAGAATTGGTAACTGTTTCATTTACTCCATTTCAATACCAGCCATTAGAGCAAAAACTTGAAATCATTACATCAGCTGAAATAGAATTAGTTGAAACAGGCTCAATTGNAGATAATGCTCACCGTCCGGCAAAACGATCCAGGGTTTTTGAAAAATTGTACGAGTCAATTATTATCAATTATGAACGCTTTATGAGTGATGAAGATTTTCAAAAACCTTCGATCCTTTATATTCTGCCCAGTAATTCATCAAACTTAATGTCGACGCTCAATCAACTGTTTAACTGGCGTCATAAATCGGGCTTTGTGGTAAACTTTGCTTCAACAAATACAACTGGCTCATCCGCNTCAGCAATTAAAAACTATATCCAGAATGCATATCAAAGTTGGAATGATCCGCCTGAATATGTTGCTTTGGTCGGTGATGCCTCCGGTTCTTATTCGATTCCAACGTACTATGATAACTGGAGCAGTTATAATGGTGAAGGTGATTTTCCTTATTGTCAATTGGAAGGNAATGACTTGTTTCCAGAAGTTTTAATTGGTCGTATTTCGTTCAGCAGTACAACNGATTTGGCAACGATTATTAATAAGACCATCCAATATGAAACGAACCCCTATATGGGTGAAAACTGGTTTACCCGCGCGTGTATGGTTGGAGATCCATCATCCTCTGGAATTTCCTGTGTCATTACAAAAGAAGTTGCACGTCATTATATAGAAGAAATGGGTGGTTATAATGATGTTCGCACAGTTTATAATGGTTCATTCCCTAATCAAATGGTCAATAACCTNAATGATGGTTTAACCTTTTTTAATTATCGCGGATATTATAATACAAGTGGTTTCAACACTGGTCATATAAGCGGATTGAGCAATGGTTTCAAATTATGTGTTGCTACTGTGATCACATGCGGAACAGGCTCATTTGCATCTGGTACATCCATGAGCGAAGCATTCATTAGAGTGGGAACGCCTTCGCAACCAAAAGGTGGTGTTGCTGCTATCGGTACGGCAACACTGGGTACGCATACAATGTTCAACAATGCTGTAGATTTGGGTTTCTATTATGGCGTGTTCGTGGATGGTTTAGAAACACCATCTGCTGCCTTGGTAAGAGGTACATTACACTTGTATCAAACATACCCTTCTAACCCAAATAGTTTNGTCAATATTTTTACTCATTGGAATAATCTTATGGGTGACCCAGCATTACGCATGTGGACTGCTGTCCCACAGAATTTTATAGTGACCTATGATAACAGTATCAATCGCGGTACAAACTTCATTGATATTCATGTGACTGACAGTGATGACATTGATATGCAAGATGCCTATGTAACTATTCTTAAAGGCAGTGATGAAGTGTTTGAATCAGGTTATACCGATGCTGCAGGGAATATTACCTTACCGATCAATTCTTTTGCAGAAGGTAACATGTTTGTAACAGTAACAGCAAAAAATTATATTCCACATCAGGGCACAGTTCAAATTACTAATCCAGAAACCAACGTTAATATTCTTTCCAGTTTGGTTGTTGTTGATGATGATGGTAATGCACCATCAAACGGAAATGGTGATAATATATTGAACAGCAGTGAAGTTGTGGAGCTCACTATTCCAATACACAATTATGGGACATCTACCATTGCCAACGTAATTGGTACTCTCATAGCACACAGCAGCAACGTAAATGTGAATTTTGAAACAATAACATATGGTGGACTTGATTCAAATGAAACACTGATTCCAACAGTACCCTATGTTATTGAATTAGACAATAGTGTTATTGAAGGTCAAAACGTTGAACTAAGATTAATATTGACCGATGAAGACAACAACTCCTGGGAAGGTATGCTGACGTATAATGCTGCAGGATCATACCTGGATGTTGTCAGTGTAAACGTGATTGATGGAGGAGGAGGAGATGGAGTTTTAGATCCTGGGGAAACTGCAGAACTACAATTTGTCTTATCTAATTCAGGATCCGTTAATGCAACGAATGTGATGGCGTCTTTGAATACCAATTTGCCCACACTTGAAATCACAGATGAAAACAGCATTTGGGGAACCATTATTGCGGGACAAATGACCAGCAGTGTAGATCATTTTATTGTGACTGCAGATGAAAATTTAATTCCTGGAACTATGGCTCATTTATTTTTAACCATTACAGGTGGTGACGGTTTTGAAATTTTACAACCTTTTACCTTACAGATTGGAACTGTAAGTGTAACAGACCCCTTAGGCCCGGACGAGCATGGTTATTATATATATGATAGCGGTGATCAGATCTATTCAAACGCTCCATTCTATAATTGGATCGAAATTGATACTCGTTATGGTGGTACTGGTACTTATCTTCCGGTTTACGACTCGGGTGATAATGGTGATGATGTATATACATTACCACTACCGTTCTCTTTTAGAATGTATGGTCAGGTATATGGGCAAATTACAATTTGCTCCAACGGTTGGATTGCAATGGGTGATACAGATATGCAATCATTTAGAAATTATCCCATCCCGGGGCCTGGCGGTCCATCACCGATGATCGCTGGCTTTTGGGATGATCTCACAACTCAATCTCAGGGTCGTGTATACAAATATTATGATGAAGATTCTCATCAATTCATAGTTCAATGGTCCAGAATGAGAACCTATGACAATAATAGTACAGAAACTTTTCAGATAATTTTGAAGGATCCGGCTTTTTATTTCACGCCAACGGGTGATGGTGAAATCCTGATTCAGTATCAAACATTTAATAATACATCTACAGGGAGTTACGGCTGGGGCCAGGTCCATGGGGCGTATTGTACCATTGGTATTGAAGATGTGACGGCCACAAAGGGACTGCAGTATACATTTAACAATCAGTATCCCACAGCGGCCATGCCTCTGGATGACGAGACAGCCATTTTAATTACCACGCGCGGTTCAGATATGCGCATGCGTGGTGATGTAAATCAAGATGGCGAATTAAATGTGTCTGACGTTTTAATACTGGTTGACTATATTATAAATCAGGAAACATCTAATTTGAATCCCTATCTAGCCGATATGAACCAGGATGAAATCATCAATATCCTGGATATGATTGGTATTATTCTTATTATTATGGATTACTGATTTCTCTGGATGATGTTATATGCCACTGACACCAATCTACATACTGGGTGCACTAACACTCATCCTCTTGACTGCAGGAGCTATCGAATTTTGGAAGCACCAACGCAGTCTGGCGGCAATTCCACTCCGTATACACGTAAACGGCACTCGCGGTAAATCCAGCGTTACACGATTAATAGCAGCCGGCCTCCGGGCCGGTGGTCTACGAACATTTGCTAAAACAACCGGAACGGCTCCACGGGTCATTGATGCGGAAGGCAATGACCGCATTATTCATCGTTTACGATCAGCATCTATTGGTGAACAAGTCCGGTTAATGCGTTTTTTCGCCCAAGAAAAGCCTGATGCTGTTGTTATGGAGTGCATGGCTGTCCAGCCCCAATATCAATGGATCTCCGAACAGCAGATGGTCCAATCTCATATTGGTGTTATTACCAATGCACGTCCTGACCATTTGGAGGAAATGGGTCCAACCTTGGATAATGTGAGGCTTTCTCTTGCAAATACAATCCCTTTTAATGGAAAAATGATAATTGGCGAAAATGATATGGTTGAAACCATTGCTCCAGTTGCAAATTTTCGAAATACGGCTTTAACTACCGCAGATGAATCAACAGTTACAAATGAAGACTTAAGAGATTTTACATACCTTGAACACCCTCAAAATGTAGCTGTAGCGTTAGATGTATGTGTTGAGGCGGGAGTAGATAGGAAGACGGCGCTGGAAGGAATGAAAAATGTTAAGCCTGATCTAGGTGCATTGATTGTGCATAAACTGGATTTTGGAAATGGACCTATCTTATTTGTCAATTCCATGGCAGCAAATGACCCTGTGTCCACACTGCAAATTTGGAATTTTGTTGAAAGACGTTATCCAGTAGAGGGAAAAACGTGCATTTACCTCAATTCCCGGGAAGACAGGCGCAGCCGCACTCGACAATTACTGCAATTGATTTATGAGGATATTAAACCAGATCGATCCATTGTGCGCGGTCAAAAAGTAGATTCCATGGTGAAACATGTTGAATATCATTCCCCCCAGACCAAGTCTGATATTTTAGATGATAATGATCCAATGGACTCGACGATTGAATTATTTAAGCAGCTGTCCAATGATTCACTTCTTTTTGCCATGGGTAATCAAGTGGGTTTTGGGCAGGATTTGATCGATAAACTGATGGAATTTAAGTTCAATGGTTGAGATCACCATCGGACTGGGAATTGCCTTCAGCCTGATATTATCTGAAACATTGGGTGTAACGGCCGGCGGTGTTATTGTACCGGGATATATCGCTTTATACCTGCACCAACCGGATCAAATACTCATGACTTTCATGGCGGCGATTGTTGTCATTGGGATCGTTAAGTTTTTGAGCAATTTCATGTTTATTTATGGCAAGCGCCGTTTGGTCTTGACCTTGCTGTTGGGCTTCATGGCTGGTTTCATATCGCGTAATCTTATTTTTTCACCGGTAGATACTTTTTCATACGCTGCCATCGGAAATATAATTCCTGGGCTTATTGCCAGTTGGATGGACAGGCAGGGCGTATCCAGGACGATATCTGTCATACTAGTTACCGCTGTTTTAGTAAAACTTTTGGTCATGTTGTTATCCGGAGGTCAATTAGATGTCTGATCAGCAATATACCAAACCATTTATCCCGGTTATTCAAAAAACATCATCATTGGTCATTATGGCATTAGTAGCTATAGCTGCATTTGCGATGGCTTTTTTTTCACGTGTTGAGATTATTTCAGAGACGTATGAAACTAAAGTAAAAGCGGCCGAACAAATGGCAGGGGCCATGCAGCTTTTAAAAGAAGTCCGTTTGGAAAAAGGGGTGTTTATAGATCGTGAAAATGACCCCAATGAAACAGGGCTAGTGGGTTCACAATTCAGCCTGACCACGACGGATGAAGGTGACCTCGATGCCAAGTTGACGACTCTTGATCCCAATTTTTCCGCAGCAATGGTGGATCTATTAAATCAAGCCGGATTGCAGCCGGGAGATACGATTGCTGTCATGCTTACCGGCTCCATGCCCGGCGCCAATATGGCTATGCTCATCGCTTGTGATGCTATGGACATTCATCCAGTAGTGATTACCTCCATCGGTGCTTCACAGTGGGGTGCCAATGATCCGGATATGACTTGGCTGGATATGGAGAAACTACTTTTTGAAAACAATTTTATCTCTAAACGATCCATTGCCGCCTCCATCGGCGGCCGTAATGACCAAGGGCGGCTATTAAGCCCCAAAGGCCGTGAATTAATTACTGAAAATATTACCGAACATGGAATGCCATTGATTAAAGGTGAAGGCCTCCGGGATAATATTCTACAGCGCATGGATCATTTTGGTAATCATGAATACAAAACAGTGGTGAATGTGGGTGGTGGTGTGGCTAGTCTGGGAACAAGTTTTAATTTACGATTGCTGCCGCCGGGCGTTGTTTATCGCCAGGATATTGAAACCATTACTCGCAGCGGCGGCATTGAGGGTGCTGTTGTCAACTTTGTAAAGCAGAATATGCCGTTGATTCATGTATTAAATATTCAAAAACTAACTGAAGAATTGGGCATGCCCTTTGCGCCGATTCCACATCCTGAAATTGGCCTGGGTTCTTTATATGCTATTCATAAATACAATTTAAACGTCACATTTATTTGTCTATTGATCATCGCTGGGATGGTCATTGGCGTGGGCTGGAAAAGCAATTATCAAATTAAACAACGAATGATGGAGCATGAGCCGGACAGTGTATTATAGAATTACATTTTTATTTTTATTCAGTTTCTCCATTTTGTCCGCAGAATTACTTAGACCAACTACCGGCGGAGAAGAAAAAGAAATCCTAAAAATTGCCGGGAAGCGGCGTTTATATACTGTCGTGAAAGAAGAAGCAGTCGTGTATCAGGTTCATGGCCCTGTCAGGATAGAACTCATTGCACGTTATCCATCACCAAAAAAATCAAAAAAGAGCCAGGTATTTTCATATCGTGTTACCATTGATAATGAAGATCCAATTAGCATTAACCACAAATACAAGATCCAGAAGTCTATCCGTTCAGTTCAGCATCCCAGTCATTATTATACCTATTCCGGAAATTATTTCATCAATGTAGATGATGGTGATCATACGCTTACATTTTCAGCTGATGATAAGCAAGACTATCCAGTGCTTTTGCGTGTCATCAAGAAAGATTTTGAGACGGCAAAAAAAGGAAAAAGAGAACTCCAGCCCATGGTGTTTCAATCCAATAGGACTGTGCGGGCAGGAGAGAAGGAAATATCGTATTACGAATTGAATTATGGTCGACCGCTGCAGTTGGAAGTGCGGGGGCCCAAGACACTGCGTGTTTTATCTCGTCTAATGTTTGAACCCCGTATGGGTGCAGAAGAGAGTTATCGTTTGCGGGTGAAGAGCGGCAATAAAGTATTAGGTACATATTTTATGTCTACAGAACAAACTTCTGAAGCGGTTATTTTGGAATTGCCAGATAAAGTTCCCGGAAAATGGCGCACTTGCGATGTGTCTGTTCCGGATGGAAAACATATCATATCAGTTGAACTTATTGAAAAGGACAGGGGCGTTTTAACCCGCTTCCAGGAGTACAAGTGAGATTTCTTTTTATATTATTATTTTCATTGCTCTGTGGTCAAACCTGGACAGATTATTTGCATTCACCAGTACAGTGGAAGGTAGGATTAACCAACGGTTATGATAATAATGTATTAAAGTTATCTTCAGTTGAAAAAAGAGATGCAGCTTTAGATGAAAGTATCATGGGTGGAGTTGAAACTTTCGATTCCCATTATGCCCGTTTTTCGTTAAGTGGACAGAAAATAATCCAACTTGCGGACAGAAAAAAACAGATCCAGTTTTATGCCAAGGGTAATGTTTCCAATTATTTACAGAATGAGTATCGCAGCTACTGGAGTGGAAATCTGAAAGCATCCTATCATTGGGGATCCTATCGCAAACTAGAATATTCCATTCGTCATTTGGATAGTTATTATATCCGTCATTATTTCAACCGCGATGTTTCCGCTGATGAATTAGCTTCATGTAGTTTTACAGATCGGGAGCAGCGCTTACTCGCTTCATATCCGTTTAAAAGGCGTTTATGGGCAACAGGTTTTGTGAGCTATACCCAACGCTATTTTGATAAGCCTTTTACAGAATTTGATCTGGATATTATGATTACTGCATTGAAGATCAGTAAAAAAATAAGTGGTTTTGGAACGGTTGCAATTGAAGGAAAATTTGGAGTTGCGGAAAATATCACCTTCGGCAAAACTGCCGTGGCCAGCGGACTAGACAGGTCATATAAACATTTTGAATGGTATATCCCAGTGAGTTACAATATAGGTATTGCAGGATTAGATGAAATTGGAGTTTCTTTGCGCAGGGATGTGCGCCAGTATGGAGCTGAAACAATGGGCGATCCCCTCCACAGCGGACGAAGCCATGAAGAGGTCAAGTGGGATATTTGGGGAGAAAAAGAACTATCAGAAAATTTGACTTTAAAAGGGTCACTGCGGTATCGCAAAAGGAGTACCGATTCCCGCTATAATTGGGTTTCTGAACTGAAAACATTTGCACAGGTTCAGGCCTGGGTTACTCTTGAGTGGGATATGATTTATGACCGTTATTAATAATAGTATGAAGCACCTGATTTTACTCTTAATAATTGCCTCTGTTTTCAGTTGTATGGAGCCGGATACTGAAGACTTGTGGACATTGAATAAATTAGCCCACGTGGAAACGGAAGGCTATTGCCGTGATGTGTTCATTTCCGGCGACTCTGTTTTCGTGGCTGCCGGTCAGGCCGGTATTCAACTGTGGGATATTTCCACTATCAGTGCACCAACCCAAGTTTGGGAAATGACTTTGTCAGACTTAGGTGTAAGTAAGGAAATAATGCAGGTTGAATATGAAGCATCGATTAAACAGCTTTTTGCCCTGGAAAGTAATGAACGGCCCATTCATATTGATTTGTCACAAAGTGATAGCATTAGGTTGCATGGCCAGTTAAATACTAGCGAAAAAACAAAAGAATTCCGTGTTATTGCAACTGCTATTGATACGTTCACAGTGTATGCGGCAGATAACGATGACGGACTAAAATGGAATAAATTTGGATATGACCCGTTAACCTTTGATGGGATTTGGAATCTTACAGGTGGTGCTGAAATTCCTTGTGCTGGTTTACCTAATGGTATTGATATTTACGAAGATGAAATTGTTTTAACGATTGACCAGCTAGGTATCGAAGCTTTTCATAATCAAAACGGACAAATAACCAGCAGTTATCATATAGACCTGGATGGAAATGCAAGATCTGTTACCATGATCAATGGTGGAGAATTTTATGTTGCTTGTGAAGAAGGCGGTGCCTACAGGTTAAACCCCGGTTCATCTTCACAATGGGCATCTGAAACACAGTTTGCCGAGGATCAGTATGTGACGCACATAGCGGAAAATGATCATCAACTGGTTTTATCCTGTGCAAGTAATGGTTTGGCTCTGTATGAAGCAAGCTTGGATTTAACGATAAAAGAAAGAGGTAT
>PAWC01000002.1 GCA_002713385.1 Fidelibacterota bacterium | reverse complement strand
ATTTTCATGTTCCTATCTATCAAAGCAAATTTAGTACTATGGAATACAATTTCTTCTATATCGCCCATCTTAAACCCATTAGTAATAATGGTTTGAATATCTTCATAAGGCGCAGTCAGGAAATGCCATTGTGACCTGTCAGCCTTGTACCGTTTAGCATATGCGGCTAAAACTTTAGGGGTATCATAATCAGGGTTTACTGTATACGTAACAGTACGAATATCACTGTTTTTAAGAAATGTTCTATGAATATCAGCCATTTCAGTACTCATGATTGGACAAGGACCGCCACAGGTTGTGAAAATAAAATCAGCTACCCAGATATTCCCAGTTAGGTTATCTGTTCCAAAAAGCTCACCTTTCGAATTTGTCATTTCAAACTGTGGAATACTGCCAAAGACAGGCAGTGGTTTGGATTTTGTAATCCACCACAGAGTAGCAATAATAACACCAACAATAATATAAATAATGATGCGTTTCCGTTGTGAAATCATAACACTTTGTCAACAACAATAAGGATCAATAAAAGCGGTAAATATATTACCGATGATTTTAACAGCAGCCTTGCGCTTTGAACTGATTTTTCCCGAGCCAGTGGCAAAGCCGAAATAAGAAATGTACCCGTTAAAAAGATGACACCTACGGCATATATCAGCCCAGAACTGCCTTCTACATAGGGTAAGACTGAAACGGGTACCAACAATGTTAAATGCCAGAATATCTGCCGCATGGTGCGTTTACCATCCGGCTCAATCACTGGAAGCATTTTAAAATTTGCTCGGGCATAATCGTCTTTACACATCCAGGCAATGGCATAAAAATGGGGGTGCTGCCACAAAAACATGATGGCAAATAAGATCCATGCACCTGTTTCAATATTGCCTGTTGCAGCTGCCCAGCCACCCATGGGGGGCAATGCGCCGGGGATTGAACCTATGGATGTATTCAGCCATGTAATTTTCTTTAATGGTGTATAAACCAATACATATAGAAACGCTGTAAGAATGGAAAGAAAACCGGTCAGGAGATTTATTTGAGTAACAAGTATGATTGTTCCTATGAGTACCAGTATAATACCAAATACTATTGCATTTCCCGGTGCAATTAATCCACTTGGAATTGGACGATTTTTTGTTCTTTGCATCAATTTATCCGCATCCCGCTCCAAGTAATGATTTAACGCACCTGCCCCACCTGCTGTCAACGCTGTTCCCAACAATGTGATGAAAAGCCTTAAAAATGAATCAATTCCATCGCCCCCCAGATAATAACCTAATACTGTGGTTACGAGCACCAATGACATGATATTCGGCTTTAATAGCTCTATGTAAGCGGCAGTGCTGGACTTGGCGGTGTGTTTTTTAAGACGCATGATTATTTTCGCAGAAATGCTATATCTGACAGGCGCAAAAATAAGATGAAACTAAGTCCCATAACAGCAGCACCATTCATAACATGAAAACTGGTAATAAACGGTCCTTTAGCTGTCCAAATGGTCAATGCACCTAACAAAATCTGCAGGAAAACAAAAACATATATAGCGAAAACGTTTTTTTGAATCTTTTTTGAATAAACACTTTTATTTTGATGCAAACGATAACCCATAAAGATCGTCAAGGTAAAAATAACAAATGCTCCAAAACGATGGAGAAAATGAATCAACACCTGCTGCATGGATACTTCAGGGTAATCCATGTAAAAATGCCAGTCATTGATCGTAGTCAACATTTTTTCATTAAAGATGGGCAGCCATTGTCCAGCCATTGTTGGAAAGTCATAAATAGCCAATCCAGATTCTGTATGTCTCATCCACGCTCCCAGGATCAATTGGATATAAACAGCAATGAACAGTGACATAACAATTGTACGATTTGAGTCCGGTTTACTATTTTTATTAGAAAATTCTATTGAAAGAGAATAGGCGATAAGGATGATGATTAAAAAAAATGTTTGTGCAGTGATACCATGGATCATGGAAATAGCCGTAGGTAGAAAAAACATGACTGTTAGCCCGCCGATCAGTCCTTGAGTGATTACCAGAATCAATGATAAATACCCAAGCTTTTTTACATTAACTCGTGTTTCAGAAAAACTCAGCCAAATTGAGAGCCCTAAAGTCATTGCCCCAACAATGGTGGCTAACATACGATGGCTGTGTTCATAAAATATACCGCCAACCATATCTGACCAAGGGAAAGCAAACATTTGAAATCCATAGGTGGTTGGCCAGTCAGGAACGGAGAGGCCCACTTCAAAACTTTTTACCAGTGCACCAACAAAAATCAGAAAAAGCGTTGCAAAAACGGTTAGTTTTGAAAAACGTCTTAACCAGACGTTTGATGTGTTCATAAAGTTAATTTATTTACTGCTGGATCTACCAGTCGTCGTCATCCCAGTCATCCTCATCATCCTCTTCTTCGATATATGCTTTTTGTTCTTCAATCCAATCANCGTAACCCTGATCATCGTGAATTGTCAAAAAGCCGCGCATGCGATAATGACCTAATCCGCACAGCTGAGCACATGAGATTTCAAGACCCTTACTTTCGCGAGGAGTTCCAACCATTTCTGCTAAAAATTCTTCAGATGTCATCGTTGCTTCAAAATGCACAGGAATAATCATTCCCGGTATTGCATCTTGTTTGACGCGCAACTCAGGCAGTGAAAAACTGTGTATGACGTCTTTGGAAGTGAGGTCTAGACGAATTTTTGTATCTACTGGTATATGCAGCTGATTAATCGTAACAAAGTCATCGGCACCGCCTGTAGAAGAGCGATCAAGTCCAATGGGGTTTTCCACTTCATCAACAAGATTTGGACGTGTCTGTCCAAAAATACCATCTTCACCTGGATAGTGGATATTCCAGGCAAACTGCTGGGCGACTACCCGAGCATGAACTGCACCGCTATTGACTTCTGGAACATTATTAATGCGACTGGCCCAGATTGGTAAAGCAAAACCCACCAGTAGCATCATTTCTATAACTGCAACAACAACTTCTAAAACAGATGAGAAATGTGATTTCACACCATCATGATCGGCATTTGGATTTTTTGAACTTCTGAATTTGACCAAAGAAACTATAAAGAAAGCTCCCCAGCCTATAAATAGTACCAGCATGAGCCAGTGGGTTAAAATAATCACCTCATCGATGGCTGGACCATCCACAGACATATTGATCGGTAAACCTAGATAATGAAGAATTTCAGCCATAAATACGTAATCCTAAAGCAGTCAGTTGTTTTGGTTTTTCATATATGATTTTGCCCTGTTTCGTAAAGAAATTATACCGGCTACAATACTTGAAAGCACACCGCCGGTTATAACCAATAGTGTCCAAATTGCAGCATTCAACCCATGGGTAACAGGAGCATCAGGGGCGCCATAGCACGTCGCACAGGCCCAAGCCATTTCAAATACGAAAACAAGGAGTATTGCACTAATTTTGCCGAACATTATAATGTTTTGAATTTCTTATAGACTTTTAAGCCGTAAATGATTAACCCCCCGCTAACCAAGAGGGAAACAATCGCTAATGCCGTTGACATGCCATTCTCATCCAATTGCAATTCATAAATGGCAAACCACATTGCCAGTATGATTGACATCATAATGAAAAAAAGATGAAACGTTTTTAGCGATATCATGAAATGTCCACCCAATCAAAAAAAGCAATAGTGGGAATAAACATGAGGATAAAAAAGCAAGCAAGAGTTAATATCAAAATCCAGGTTATGAGTNCTTTTTCGGTAATTAAGTGCATAAAATAACTAGCCACCAGAGAACCTTTAATCGAGGCGATCGATAATGCCAGAAAGATAGCTTCACCTGTACTCAAATTCAAATAGGATGCTGCTACCGTAACAATAGTCAGCACCGCCAATGCTGCAAAAACAAGAATGTAAACTTTTACATGACTTTTAATATCCTCCATACTGTGTTCACTCATGTTGCCTCCTATAGCAAATAAAGAATCGGAAAAAGGAAGATCCATACCAGGTCAACAAAGTGCCAATATAGACCGGCGATCTCAATCCGGTTTGTGAAATGTTCAGGTTCGGTTGACCACATTTTTGATCCCGGTCCAAAGAAATAACCGTTGACTATCATTCCGCCAATAATGTGTAAACCATGGAGTCCTGTCAATGTAAAATAAATAGCCATGAACGTATTTGTTCCGGGGAAAATGCCATGATTAAACTTGGCTGTATATTCAAAATACTTGATCACCAGAAAGCCAAGAGCACACAACAACGTTAAACCCATGTACAGTTTGTATTTCTTGAAATCATTCATTTTCAGTGATGCCCAGGACATGACCATGGTTACACTGGATGAAATCAGGATCAGTGTATTCAATGTGGCTAAGGGTATATTCAATTCCTGNCCCCATTCATGAAAAGCACCAGCNGGGGCACCCAAACGCAGAAAAACGTAGGCAGAAAACAAACCCCCAAAAAGCATGACTTCTGAAGCCAGGAATAACCAGATTCCCAACTTGGAATTAATTAAACCAGTATCTGGACGTTCTTCAATTGTATATGGTATTTCCATAAATTTTTTAACCTTTTTTCGGTTCTGTTTGCGGTGTGTAATCTCGCTTACGTCCTGGAATGCTGTATTCATAAGGATCGCGATGAACCTCAGGTATGGCTTCAAAATTTACATGAGGTAAGGGCGGCGATGGCGCTGTCCATTCCAGGGTGGTAGAATGCCAGGGATTCTTGTCTGTTTTTTCGCCATTTTTCATGCTGTAAAAAATATTAATGATAAATGGTATTTGAGCCAAACCTAATAACCATGCTGATACAGACATGAATTCGTTCAATTGCAAGGTTCCCGATGCGTGGGCGTATTGCAAACCGCCATCCCATAAACGACGGGATACACCGGCCAAGCCCTGGATCATCATGGGCATAAAAATGAGATTCATGAAAATCAGAGAAGGCCAGAAGTGGAGTTTGCCAAGTTTTTCACTCAATTTTCGCCCTGTTATTTTTGGATACCAGTAATAAATACCTGCAAACAATGCAAAAATTGTTCCCGGAGCGACTATATAGTGAAAGTGGCCAATCACATAATACGTATCATGAAGGTGGATATCCGCAGCTGCCAAACCCAAAGGGAGTCCAGTCAGTCCGCCAATTCCGAACATCGGTAGAAATGCCAGGGCAAATAACATGGGTGTATTAAATCGAATTGATCCGCCCCAGAGTGAAATAAAAAACGCGGAAAGGATAATAACTGAAGGAATTGAGATGATCATGGTAGTCAACTGGAAAAATGCACTCATGGCACTACCCATTCCCGTAATGAACATGTGGTGTGCCCAAACGATAAAAGACATAAAACCCAAAAAAATTATAGCATAGACCATTGATTTATATCCCCATAACGGCTTACGGGAATTATTAGCTATGACTTCTGCCACGATGCCCATTGCCGGCAGAATCAGGACATAGACTTCCGGATGAGCAAGAAACCAGAATAAGTGCTGCCATAACAGTGGACTTCCGCCACCACTAACATTTAATAGTTCACCGGAGACAACTAAACCACTGGGCAGAAAAAAGCTTGTTTCGGCAACTCTATCCATAAGCTGCAGAACTGCTGCTGCTTCCAGAGGAGGAAAGGCAAGAACTAAAAGAAATGCAGTGATAAACTGTGACCAAACAAAGAATGGCAAACGCATCCAGGTCATCCCTGGGGCGCGTAGNTGAATAATGGTTGTAATAAAATTGATGGAACCCAGCAATGATGATGTAATCAGGAACAACATACCTATAAGCCAGAATGTTTGACCCACTTCTATATCAGCCAGTGGCGGATATGATGTCCAGCCGGAACGCGCTGCCCCTTCTGGTGAAAAGAAACTGGTCAACATAATGACACCGCCAACGAAATAAGACCAGTAACTGGTCATATTCAGTTTTGGGAAAGCCATGTCCGGTGCACCAATTTGAAGGGGTACAAAATAGTTTCCGAAAGCACCAACAGCCAGAGGGACAATGCCCAAAAAGATCATGATAGTTCCGTGCATCGCACCAAGGGAATTATAAATTTCGGGAAGAAGAATACCGCCATCACCCAGCAATTTACCTACAATGGGTACAGCCTCTTCCGGGTAAGCAAGCTGCCAGCGCATGACCAGCATCAGGCAAAATCCAAAAAACAGAAATAGTAAACTGGTTATACCATACTGCAGTCCGATAATCTTATGATCAACGGAGAATATATATTTTTGCCAAAAACCCTCTTCGTGATGATGATCTGTACTAATAACGCACTCCTTTGGGATCTTTTATATATATATCTTATTTACTAATTTTATAGACGGGGAATATATTAAAAAGAGTGTCATGTTTACAACGAAATCAGTTGAANTCTTATACATAAAAAATTAAAACGTTATTCATTTTTTAATTGTAAATCATCTAAATTACGCGGCTTAAAAAACAAAAAATTGATAGACAGGAGAAATCAAATAATGAAAATATTTATTTCAACAGTGATCATTGCCGGAATGGTCACAGCTTCCTTTGCGGGTGACCTGACTGGTACTGTCACTTATGACGGAAAAGCCCCGAAGAAAAAAACATTACGCATGGATTCTGATCCAGTATGCGGCGCTGCACATCAGGATGCAGTATATACCGAAAGTTTCATTGTAGACGAAAATGGAAATTTAGCAAATGTTATTGTTTATTTAAAAAGTGCCAGTTCCGATTCTGCACCTTCAGAAGCAGCTGTTATTGATCAAAAAGGATGTATGTATACACCCCATGTTTTTGGTATGCAAGCTGGACAGGAATTAAAAATTCTCAATAGTGATCCCACTATGCACAATATTCATGGATTACCAAAACTGAACAAAGAATTCAACTTTGGTATGCCTAAAACAGTAAAAGAAAAATCAGTTACTTTTCATAAAGCAGAAGATGTTTTTGTTATTAAGTGCGATGTACATCCCTGGATGAAATCCTATGTACAAGTTTTTGACCATCCCTATTTTGCCGTAACGGGAACTGATGGAAAGTATTCTATCTCTGGAATTTCCGCGGGTGAATATGAAGTAGTAGCTTGGCAGGAAAAATTTGGATCCAAAAGAACAATGGTCCAAACAGTTACGATTGGTGATGATTCAACCACTTTGNANTTCAAATTTACCAAGCCTAGTAAGAAATAATTATATTTTACAATAAATAAAAAAAGGCGGATAAAAAACCGCCTTTTTTTATTTCTACTAAAGAATGGTTAACTTTTACCAATCGTCATCTTCTTCAATGATAAATCCATAGTCTCCATCTTTTAAATGGGCTTTAACAATCCGTGAAACATCCTCTTTTCCTTTCAATCCCCAGAGATAATCCACTAACCCTTGATATAATTTAGTAGAGTCACCACTCATGTTAGCCACTGGCTTACCCCAATTGGTCAAGATATCTGCTACAGGCTCTTCCGTGGGAATATAAGGTGCGGGCATTTTTGTACCGGGCATAATATCCTGTGGATTACTAAAAAATTCTAATAACCATTCAGGTCGTAAACGATTCTTTGTTAAAACAAGGTTCGGCGCCCAGGTTAAAGCAGCTTGTTTGGGTTTCTGGTTGCCATAGAAATGACAATTTGTGCAGGCACCAAGTTCCTGGATGACGTTGCCTGCTTTATAAGAGTCAGAATTAATATTCATGGAATGAGGCAATTCATACGCAAGGGATTGCCCGTCTTTTTGCTGAAAATATTCAATAATGGTATTCCATTCCTCATCGGTAAAATCAAAACTGGGCATGCGCACCTGCAAATGCGGTCTGATCATCGTAATGTCTTTGAACCAATTCAATAACCATTCAGGTTGAGTTTTCCGTCCTTGTGTATTCAGCAATGGTGGTGAAAAACTTTGAACGATACTCATATCTTCAGCATTGGTTTCATCGGCAATCTCACGCAGCCATTCTGCTGTTGCTGGCAAGATTGCTCCGCCATCGCCATCTATCTTATGACAGCCTTTACAATTATTGGTTTGTATAATCTGTTCGCCTGCCTCTAGAGCCAGCTGTTTTGCATTTACTTCAGGTAATTTGCCAGCTGGTATTTCATCCTTTACAGAACCCATGATAACCGTGACCAATGCATCTATCTCTTGCTGTGTTAAACTATAGTCAGGCATACGCAATTTATCCAGAGGCTGTTTTTCCATAGATTTCAATGATCCATCTTCCTGTGGAATCATATCAAAGATTCGCGGATCATCGAGCTTTTGTTCAAACCAATCCCAGCGGGTATGGGGCAGATTATCATGGTGAAAACCAAAATCCAGCTTGGTAATCAGTTTGCTCCCTTCAAGTGTTAAACTTGTACCAATTGGTTTCGTTTTTTCAAATCCGGGAATATTATGACAGCCAAAACAACCATATTGTCCTATGAGGCGTTGTCCATTATAATCCAATTTCTCATCTATCGATATTCCAGCAAGCTTGGCATCTACCTCCTCCTTACGAAGTTGCTGGCTTAAAAATCCAGCCGCGATATCATCAAGGATCTCTTCATTCACTCCAGGAATTTCTTGCGCATCAAATTCATTATTTTTATCCTGTGTAAGATACGCAGCTATGTCAACTGCTTCCTGTCTGGTCAAACGCAGGTTTGGCATTTTCGTTTCCGGATGGAAAGAAGCAGGATCCCTGACCCAATTATATACCCATTGAGCAGTTGATTTAGATCCCAGTCCAATTAAGTTTGGACCTTGCTCACGTCTTAAGGTTTGGATGGAGGTTGGTTCTTCAGCTACAGCATCGGGTTGAATCTCATGGCAGCCCATACAACCAACAGATGCCACTAAAAGCTGTCCATTTTCTGCATTCCCATTCCTTGGCAGTTTATCCATAGGAAAAGATTCACTCTTATTAAATAAATATGCAGTGATCGAATGAATTTCCTGTTCAGTACGAATTAAAGAATTTGGGTCGCTATTGTTTGTTACATTAAAGAAATGGGGCATCCACGTATTGTGACGAAAATCCCTGGGGCTGTAGATCCATTTCCAAGTCCAATCTTTGGTCGTTTTCGAAGCGACCTTTGCCAAATTTGGTCCCGCTTTGGGCTTACCTTCCCAGCGATCCATCTTATGGCACCCAAAGCATCCGGCGCGCTCAACAAGGGTCATGCCAAGAGAAAGTGTTTTCGCTCCATCTATGGGCATATTTCCGCTGTGGCATTTGAAGCAGCCTGCTTCCATATTCTGTTTGGTAAACATGGGGTCGCCCCAATGGTGCATGCGGTGCCAATCATATTTTTCTTCCCATTCATGGGCTTGTTCTAAACTAGAGGGTGAGTGAGCAGTTGTATTAAAACCTGTACCTCTGCCTCGACCTGCATGGCAGGTTGTACAGCCAAATTCACTCAAAGGGTGTGGAGAATTCGCTCCTACCATTTGATCTAAATTAGGATGTGATGTATAAGGCTGGTGAGCATCTTCAAATTCCTTATTATCGATACCCATGTGACAGGTCATGCAGCGATCAACCTTTGGCATACCTAAATACACAAGGTCTTCTTCAATGTCCTTTACTACAACCTGTTTNACCTCATAATANGGATCGATAAAATCCAGAACAGGAAGATCACGGACCACATTGGCGATCTTGTTGGAAAATGACATTTTTTCCGGATCGGTATTTGCCAGTTTCCTAACTGCAAGATTGCGTTTCCGGCTGATGGCACTTAATTCATCTTTATAGGATTTGTTTTCAGCATATAGATCAGTTAAACGGTTTTGCAAAATTTCCAGCTTCTTTTCAAATGTTTCCAGTTCCAACTTANACCCAGAAGTAAGTGCATCGAGACGTTTAAGATTTATTTCTGCAGCTTCTACGTTTCCATGCCCGTGACGAGCTTGATCTGCGGTATATTTTGCTACATCAAATTCAGCTTTGGAAAATTGATGATTCTGGTTCATACGATAGCGTTCTGCGTCAGCTTCCTTGATCTTTCCGTTTAGTTCATCTATCTCATCAACCTTGTCTTGTAATTTCTTTTTTGCTTCTGACAAACGCTCCTGNAAAGCATTATATTCGTCATTGCTCTCAAGATTACTATTCAGTTCAGCAAGATTATTGCTGATTTTTTCTATTTCAACACTGCGGAATTCCTTTTGAAATTTTTTCCAAGGACGCTGATAATCATCAGCAAAGGTGAGAATGAAAATACCAGCAAAAACCAGACTCGATAAAGCGAACCAGCGATTCAGCTTGAGTATATTATAATATCGTTCCTGTTGGTCAATCATCTTCTATATAATCTATGCTAGAAATTGAAGAAATATTCTGGTATGGCTATGATGTATTTCAAATTGAACATCCACCGCAGATACATTTTAATCGGTAATGTTAATGCAGTCAGGATCAAAACAATGAAAATTGAATAAACAAAAGGATTTAACCGTTCATATATTTTCTTACATACAGTTTTGGCCAATAATGGCGGCAGAATAAGATAATAGCCAGCTAAAAGAAGGATGCCCCAAATTTCTCTAGCTAGAATACTGTCAGGGAGCCCTGTGCTAAACCATTTAATATAAATATATTCAGATAAATTAATGTTGGTTAGTGCTTCAAGTTTATGGATATCCCAGTATTCGAAAGGACCAAAGAAATTCCAGTTTGGTCCCCTGAGAAACGTTCCAACTACGATCAGCATATTCCATAATACCAGCCAGCCAAACATGAAAAGAGCAATAGATAATTTCCTGTTTTTAAAACTATAATATCCAGAACCAGCTGGTTCATTATCGATAAAAGGGAAAGCCATCAAACCTACTATGATTAAGCTGGGTAGTACAACGCCAGCCATCCAGGGATCAAAATATACCAGCATTTCCTGCAGGCCTAAGAAATACCATGGTGCTTTTGAAGGATTGGGAGCTTCGGAGGGGTTCGCTGGCTCTTCGATAGGCGCTTGTAAACTAATGGACCAGATCATCAGAAAAGCTGAACATAAAATCAGAGCAATAAATTCAACATACACAAGGTCCGGCCAAACTAGCACTTTATCATTTGGTGCGTCGTATTGTTCATCGATCGATTCGCCGCGTTCTAATTTGGCATCGTTTTCGTATGCCTGGTGCATCGATAACCATGTAAAAAAGTAAACAAGAAAAATCAATCCAGAGATTGGCACATTATCCGGTTTCAGAACAATGGATCTGAAATCAGGATCCGATAAGCCAAACATGAAAAATGCAGCCATGATAATTGCCGCAATGAGCATACCTTTGCCAGACCACAATACATACAATTTTAACCGGCGGTTCCATTTATAAAACCAGTCATTGATGGGAAAAATAAAGAAAAAGATAATAATTGTCGACGTAAATAGAATCGTCGGATTCGAGATTGTATCGATTAAATGCTTAAAATCAGCCATTGTTATACAGGAGTTGAAATACCACCGTCTTTACGAATTCTCCAGAAATGTACGGCCATGAAAATCATAATAATAAAAGGCAGGCCGATACAATGCAGCACATAAAAACGCAAAAGTGCTGCTTCACCCATAAACCGTCCTCCAATCAAAGCAAAACGAACATCACTGCCCATGGTTATAAAATTAATATCTCCAATAGCCAATAATCCTGCTCCAGGGCCTTCATGTCCAAGAAATGGGGTTGCCCGAGCCATATTGGATCCAACAGTAATCGCCCAAATGGCCAGCTGATCCCAAGGAAGCAGATAACCGGTAAAACTCAATAACAATGTTAGAAGTAAAAGTACAACACCTATTGCCCAATTAAATTCGCGTGGAGGTTTGTATGAACCTGTCATAAACACACGAAACATGTGCAGCCACACAGTAATCACCATGGCATGGGCGCCCCAGCGATGGACTTCTCTCATGATCCCAAATGGAACTTGTTCTGCTAGATCAATAATATCGTTATAGGCATATTCAATCGTCGGGCGATAATAAAACATGAGCAGTATACCTGAAATGGTCAAGATAAGAAATATGAAAAAAGATAATCCACCCATGCACCAGGTGAATTTTAACTTTACTGCATGTTTGGGTAATCTTACAGGGTGTAGATGAAGAAATACACTATTTAGTACCACCATCATCCTTTGTCGGCGGCTTTTGGGAACACCACCTCCGCGGAAGATAGATTTATACAATTGAGTCCCGCGAAATTTATCTAACATATAATCTCCATTATACTTTCAAAAACGCTTCCGGATCATTCCATTGACCCTTTTCCTGTTGAAATTTTCTTGTTTTATCAACAATGATCTGACCATCATCTGCCAAAACGATTTTGAATCTTTCCAAAGGTCGTGGCGCCGGTCCTTCAAAATTAATTCCAGTTTTAAAGAATCCACTCCCATGGCAAGGGCATTTAAATTTTTGTTCCGAACTTAACCAATTAGGTGTACAGCCAAGATGCGTACATGTTGTTGAAAGAACATAAATGCCAGCATCATTACGAACGATCCATACACCATATTTATTTTTCCATCGCAAATCTACTTCACCAACAGTATAATCATCTGGATATCCAGCGCGGAAGGTCTGTACAGGTTCAAACAACACATTTGGGAAAAAGAAACGCAGCATCATGGTAAAAAACCCTCCAGTTGCAGCAACAAATGCTAACCACCCAATGGATAGCCAGGAAAAAAATGAACGGCGTGTTATTTGATCGCTCGAATCAGCTTTACCAAGGGCTGCGGGTGGACGACGGCCAGGGTCTTTAGTAGCAGATTCTTTTGAAATTGTTTCGGCCATATATTTTCTTAATCAACTAATGCGTGTCGTGCTGCTTCTCGTACCTTCATGCTACGGTCTTTATCTCTCAAATCTATTAATACAGATTCAAATTCTGAATCAATAATATTGGGTATAACCTGAATCGCCACCAACATGGCTTGATCCTGTTCAAAGGGATCAATATTAGGAAAAGAATCTAAATATTTTCGGTCTAAAAGGTCTAATAATATTCCGCGTCCACGGTCATTTTTTAACTTTGCCAAAGCTACGGCTGCATCCCAGCGAACATTAACTTCCTGGTCCGCTAATGCTGTTAAAAATATTTTTTCTGCTTCATGATTCTGATAATTACCCAGTGCAATAATGGTTTGTAACCGTACATGTGCATCTTCATGATCAGCCATATTATTTAAAGCAGCGAATCCTTTGTGACTTTGTATCAAACCTAAAGAATAGGCACAGGCAGCTACGATAGAATAATCGTTATCTTGCAATGCATTGATTAACGTTGGAGTATAGCGCTGATCTCGCGTTCTACCCATGGCCAAAGCAAGATAAGAACGAATCTGGGGATTGTGTTCATGTGCTGAATACTCAAAAGTAGAAATCATATCCTGAACAAAGCGATCATCTTTTGGTACCATTTTGGGATTAGAAAGAATCTTGGAAAGTTCGAAAGCACCCTGCCATCGTTTGGTCGTTCCACCGATTTTTACATGCTCTAAATAATCTCGGGCTGTATTGGGCTCTACGGTGAGAACTTTTACCATTAAAAAAACAAGTACTGCAAATACAGCAATCAAAAAAGGAACAACAAAAAAACTATGTATAATAACACGTATAGCTGATTTCTTTTCAGGTTCCTGAGTGTTCATATTTTCTATTTTAATTTCTTCTGACATTTTTGTGCCGCGGAAAGGAGTCGAACCTTCACACCTATTGGGCACCAGATCCTAAATCTGGCGTGTCTACCAATTCCACCACCGCGGCTATATATATTTATAACAATCGGACGAAGTTAATATTTTATGCATGTCAGAAAAAGAAAAAGGGCAGGAAAACCTGCCCTTAATTTTGAAGTTTTTCCTGCTGATCGTCACATCCTGCAGGTGTATTATAATATTAAGATGTGGTCTACTTCAATAAAATCAGTTTTTGGGATTGAACCTGACCTGCAGTTTCCAATCTGTATATATACACACCGGCACTTACACTGCGGCCGTTATTATCCTTGGCATCCCAAACCACTGATTTTTCACCCGCATGGTCAAAGCCCCTTACCAAAGTCCGAACTTCCCGCCCAGCAAGATCAAATACACGCAGATCAATATAACTTGCTTCAGGTAAGTCATAACGAATATTTGTTATAGGGTTGAATGGATTTGGAAATGCGGGATGCAGGGAAAACTTAACCGGTATTTCAATTTCTTCATTCACGCTCAAACTTGCGTCGAGAATTGCAAATCCTGTTCCACTAGATGGAATAGACAACAATCCAGCATCTGCCGAACTCACTGAGCTTAACCAAGTGAGCACATCGCCGCTAAAATCTGAATTTGAATTAACATTATAACTGACTTCCAGAATTTCACCAGATCCTGCGGCAATACCATTAGCCAGGTCATAAGCAAGTATATAGCCAATACCATCTTCTGTCTCACCTGTCTGTCCATCTACTGAACCGCTAAAGCGGCCAGCTGGAGTCACATCAATAATTTCAATTCCTTCTGGTGCATCTGCAAGGTCGATTTCAAGAACATAGACTGGAGTTGAATTTTCCAATTCAATCATAATGGTTTGTGCAGATTCATCCACATCACCTACGGTATAAATAGCACCGGGTGTTCCAATATATACTTCACTTTCATGCAGTTCAGCATGCATGGCAATATTGTTTACATCAACAACAACAACTTCTTCCATAAGTATCTCAACCGTAGAGCCCGTTGCTGCACCGGCACCTATATACATAGAAATATCAGCAATATGACCCGTCCCAGCCGGGAGTGGATTATTCAAAGAAGTATTAAACAACAGAATCCGATATTCATTCCCTATATTATTTCCCTCTACTGTCCAGTTACTGAAATCATGATAGTTTGTAGCAGCAATAGCAATACCATCTAAAAAATCAGGATAGTCCGACAGGAAAATCTGTATTCCATAAACATCCTGAGTATTATTGATCAATAAGGGAATAGTAATCAAATCACCTGGATTGCCGTGGGCAATGGGCATGACCAAATATTGAGTTTCAACTGTAACATCAAAGGTTGCTCCATCGGCAGTCCAAATCATATCATTACCATTAGCATCTTGCACTGAAGCTGTTGTGATACTCAAATCTAACATAAGCGGATCTTGACTGGCCGCTAGCACCACAACACGGCAAACAGCATCACTCCCTGGTGCCATATCATCCCCTAACCCGAGGCCAGTAACCACCATCTTTCCACCAACTTCAGCAACATCCAATGTCCAGCTACTTGTTCGATCAGTCGCAATTATTTCTTGGGCAATCAGTAAATCAGGAACATCTTCAATTTCAAAGTAAAAGAAACTGACATCTGATTCATTATTGACAAAAATATCCAGAGTGTCTGTTGCCCCAGACAATGCTTCACCATCGCTCAAGGCCAGTTCTATCCATTCAACAGGTGTGGCGTCTGCGATGTTGGATGGGCCGGATTCTGTGCCATCTGGAGTATAGTCAGCTTTTATATAATAATAGTAGGTAGTGCCGTTAATTACATCTTCATCCATGTATGTCAATACATCAGGTCCGACTGATGCTATCATGTCTATGTTCGTACCGTCAATTGTACGATAAATGTTGTACGCAGTAACAGGTACATCACGATCAACATGTTGAGTTTCAAGTGGATTGTCCCAATCCACTTTCTGTTGATATGTAATTCCGTTAGGATACTGTTCCACTACTTCCGCTTTATCTGCAGTGATGACCCATTGTCCGAGTTCATTAAAATCAAAGTGAATATTGCGAGCAATGCGACCTCCTGAAAAACTGACCAGAATATCATCTATTGCCCAGCCAGAAGCCCATACACCGTTATCATTTGAATGAAAGGCAATATAAAATTCGTTTTCACCTGCATATTCATTCAAATCAACGGTTTCAGTGACCCACTCTGCGCTGGCAGGTAACGAATAAACTTCAGTGAAATTGACACCATCTGTGCTGATCTCAACATGTGCAGTTTGACTGTATGCGCCATCATAATAAGAAGCAAAACTCAATTGAAAATCAGTTGCTCCATTTGTATTTAAAGATGGAGTAATCAAATAATCTACTGAACCATCATCGTCTGCTGCATCATCATTGGAGCAGGCATAGTATGTATGCGATGGGATTGCCCAAAAAGCACTGGATCCATCTTGGGTGATAAACCAACCTACTGCTGAATTTGTAGTCGTTGTCCAGCCTTCAGGNAATGCNCCATCTTCAAAATCTNCTTCAATATCATTCCCTACTGGGCCATAAGGTGCATCCCAAGCCAGGGGGACCATCCCGTCCAAGCCGGATGTTGCTTCCAAGTTGTGGGGTTCTTCCATATATCCAGGAAATACTGTGACGTACCCTGTATCCAGACCAGCAATCCAATATACACCACCAATATCATCGGAAACGACCACATCGCTAAAATAAACAGCAACATCACCCCCATAAGCATCACTATGTATCGACAAATTGATATTCAAAATAGCTCCTGTACCAGCCGAAATATTATTCCCTGTATTATCATATACCAACACCCGAGTACCATAGCCAATATCAGTCGTTGTCACAGTGAAACCAGAGGTGCGATCAGTTGTCGTAATGTCTGCAACGGTTACATTATCTGGAGAATCATATAAATCAAATTGAACACCACCGACAACACCGCCGTTATCCATCTCTACTGATACACTGACTGTTTCATTAACATCACCATCATCATCTGTCAAAGCTAATGAAACAACATAGCCAATGGTTATACTACCATCACTACTGGCAGATGAAACTGTACTGCCAGAGGAATCACTCACTATCAATCCTGAAACCATTAAATCAATTTGGCTTGATACCACAGATGAACCATCAAAATGCAAAGTCATAATCGTATCAGCGTTCGCAGAAATGACAGAGTTGCTGGCAGCATTATATAATACAACACGGTATACATCATCAGACAATGTATTAAAATCTGTCGAAAAACCGGAGGCGCCGCCAACGGCGTCAACACTCGTCAATGAAACGACTCCGCCCGGGGTAACGTCCATATCAAACTGAATGCCAGCTACTTCATCGTTAGGATTTGTTAAAATAATTGGTACTTCAATATCAGATGTATACCCGTCAACTGTTACATCACCTACCGAGACTACAACGCTTTGAGCCATAATTGGTGCTGTACAACACAATATTATTAGGTAGAAATTCGCGAGTTTCCTCGTAATCATAAATCGCCTCCGGTTTATTATCAGCGGTAAGAGGTAAAGTTATTTAGTNTCTTTCTGTAATATAAAATCATTTGTACTATAATATTCTTTATAAATACAAGTTCGTGAAAGTAATCAATTCACAAGGATTTTCTAGCAAATATTTGTATAATTTGATACAGGTCACAACGCCTGTTGTAAATCATTTTTCAGATCGCTGAAGTCCTCGATACCTATTGATAAACGGATGAGTCCCTCGGTAATACTCATAGCCAATTTCTTGTCTTCTGGAACATCTCCATGGGTCATATTAAAGGGATTTGAGATTAAACTTTCAACCCCTCCCAAACTTTCTGCTAAAAAAAATACATTCAGTTTGGCTAAAAAGTTATCTCTTGCTTGAATAGTACCAAAATCAATGGAAATTATACTCCCAAAAATAGGTTTACCATCAGGTGTCAATTGTTGTTTAGCAGCTAAATCATGCTGTGGAAATGATGCCAATCCCGGATAGATCACTCTATCTAAATCTTGTTTTTCCAACCACTGAGCAAGTTTCATTGCGGTATCACATTGTCGCTGGACTCTTAATGACAGTGTTTTAGATGAACGTAATAGCAGCCAGCAATCGAAGGCGCTGGGGATGGCACCANNTGATTTTTGAATAAAATGCAGATTTTCAGCCAATTCTTCTTTATTTGTGATCAAAATACCTCCCAGCAAATCACTGTGACCGCCAATAAATTTTGTTGTACTGTGCATAACAACATNAGCACCTAGTTCCAGAGGACGTTGTCCATAAGGGCTCATAAATGTATTATCTACGCCAAGCAGAACATTATTATTTTTGCAGATTTCTGAAAGTGACTGAATATCTGTTATTTCCAATAGTGGATTTGTGGGTGTTTCAATAAACACCATTTTTGTATTGGGTTTGAACGTTTTCTTTACAGCATCTAATTCTCTAGTATCGACAAAATCAACATCAAATCCATGGCGTTTAAACACTTTTTCTAACACTCGGTAAGTNCCGCCGTANGTATTGCGGGAAACAACAAAATGGTCTCCTGCATCGAAAGTTTGAAATAACGCATTCGTAGCTGCCATACCAGAAGAGAAGGCTATTCCAAAATTACCATTTTCGAGAGCAGCTATATTTTCTTCATGCATTTGCCGTGTGGGATTTACTGCTCTAGAATAATCATACCCCCTGTCTTGCCCAATGCCATCCTGAACATATGTAGTTGTTGCAAATATTGGAGGTATGACTGCTCCTGTTTTCGAATCAGGTTCATTCCCAACATGAACGGCTTTTGTATTAAAACCTAATTTGTTTGTTTTGCTCAAGCTGCTTTCTTATAGCCTTTATTAATGTAGTCTTGCAGTTTTTTAAACTTAATTATTATTTCTTCTCCACTGGGACTGATNATTTTGATTTTTTCATTGCGGCCAATTTTTTCTTCAGCATGAATAGGTGCTCTTGAGGCTTGCTGTGGTCTATTTGACTGTTGTGCTTCCTGTGGTTGGGCAGTCATACCCATACCCGTTGTGTCTTGATGACGGAGCTGCACATTTCTGGGCGATTGTTGCTGCGCCTGAGGTTGTTGTTCCACACCTTGTAATTGTGTTCTGAATAACCGCTGCAATGTTATTTTGTTTGTGGAGGACATCATTTCCCTGAACATATGGAACCCTTCAGATTTGTATTCCAACAACGGGTTTTTCTGACCATAGGCACGGAGGTTAATGCCCTCTCTTAATTGGTCCATAGCATAGAGATGATCTTTCCATTTTTCATCAATCGAGCGCAGGATCACAAACCGCTCAAAACTGCGCATTACATCTTCCGGTATGAGTGCCTCCCGAGCTTGATACATGGCCACAGCATTATCCATTATTTGCTGATGTATCTCATCAACACTCAATTCATTTCCTTTTTCCGGCAGCAACTCATCCGTGTTCACATCTGCCATAAGTATTGAGGAAAAAACATGCTTTAAATGTTCCCAATCCCAATCTCGTGGATTATCGTTGCTCTGTGCTTCAAATTCATCATCAATAAAATCAGAAATCAAATTTAAGACAGTTTCACGTAGGTTTTCGCCTTGCAATGCTTGATTGCGCAGGTCATAAACAACTTGGCGCTGCTGATTCATGACGTCGTCATATTCCAGCAAATGTTTGCGGATACCGAAGTTGCGCTGTTCCACTTTCTTTTGCGCATTACTAATTGCCCGTGTAACCATCTTATGGGTAATCACTTCTCCCTCTTCAACACCCATCTTATCCATGATGGCAGCTACGCGTTCAGAATTAAATAAGCGCATCAAGTCATCTTCTAGAGACATATAAAACCGTGATGAGCCTGGATCGCCTTGTCGCCCCGACCGGCCCCGTAACTGATCGTCGATTCTGCGTGATTCATGACGTTCTGTCCCCAGAATGTGCAGTCCGCCCAATTCTATCACGCCCTTTCCCAGTTTAATGTCTGTACCTCGGCCGGCCATGTTTGTGGCAATGGTGACTGCTCCAGGCTGTCCTGCCCTAGCAACAATTTCGGCTTCACTTTTGTGTTGCTTGGCATTTAAAACGTTATGGGGGATACCGCGGCGCTTGAGCATTCTGGATAGTAATTCTGATGCGTCCACTGATATTGTACCTACCAGCATCGGCTGTCCTNTGTGATGGGCTTCAGCAATTTCATCGATGACAGCATTGTATTTCTCACGTTTTGTTTTGTATACCAAATCCTCCCTGTCATCGCGAATGATAGTTTCGTTTGTAGGTACAACCATCACATCCAGATTATAAATACTGCCCAATTCTTCTGCCTCTGTTTCAGCCGTACCTGTCATTCCGGACAGTTTATCATACATACGAAAATAATTTTGAATCGTGATCGTGGCCAGCGTTTGAGTTTCTCTTTTGATCTCAACATTTTCCTTGGCTTCAATAGCTTGGTGCAAACCGTCGCTATAACGGCGCCCCGGGAGAATACGACCGGTAAATTCATCGACAATGAGTACCTGCCCATCTTGGACAACATATTCAACATCTTTCTCATACAGTGTTTGGGCTCGTAGCAGCTGACTGATAGTATGAATCTTTGAGCTCCGTTCAGCATGAAGCTGGTGAGCTTGTTCTTTTTCCTGATGTTTTTGACCTGTGTCAATTGAATCATTTTCATCTATATCTTGAAGCATTTCACCGATGTCCGGAATGACGAACATATCCGGGTTATCAGGTGCTAATGCTTCCCGGCCCTTATCCGTAATGTCAATGACATGTGTTTTTTCATCAATGCTGAAATAAAGGTCTTCGTCTACTTCGTGCAATTTTTTATCGCGCATGTAATCAGACTCGATGGATTGAGTCAATGACTGCATACCTTTTTCCTGGAAGACCTTCATCAACCGTTTATGCTTTGGCATACCGTGGACTGCCTGTAGGAGTTTCAATCCGGCATCATCATCTTTACCTTCAGTCAGTAGTTTTTCTGCACTTATCACCAACTCAGTTACAAGGGTTTGCTGTTTTTTAACCAGGTTTTGTACCAACGGTTTAAGGTCTCGGGATGTATTATCTATCGGCGCATCTACAGCTCCAGAAATGATCAAAGGTGTTCGGGCTTCATCAATGAGTACACTATCCACCTCATCCACAATTGCATAGGTATAGTTACGTTGAACTTTATCAGCTGACGATAAAGCCATATTATCACGGAGATAGTCAAATCCAAACTCATTATTGGTTCCATAGGTAATATCGCAATTATAAGCTGCCTGACGGGCTTCATTATCCATGGAGTTCAAGATAAANCCAACGGTTAAGCCAAGGCGCTTAAAGATCTCACCCATCCATTCAGCATCACGCTGGGCAAGGTAATCGTTCACTGTAATTAAATGAGTACCCTGATTCGCCAGCGCATTTAGATAAAGGGGCATTGTGGCAACCAATGTTTTTCCTTCACCCGTTTTCATTTCTGTCACTCTACCTTTGTGCAAAACGATCGCACCAATCAGCTGCACATCGTATGGAATCATTTCCCACGTGATTTCCTGGCCAACAATACGCCAGGATTGGCCCATGAGACGTCTGCATGTTTCCTTGACCATGGCAAACGCTTCCGGGAGCAATTCATCAAGTTTTGCTTGTGTGACTTCATGAACAACTTTGCTGAATTCCTCTTTTGCCAAGCCCTTTGTTTCCGCTTTTTCTTTGGCAGCATCTCGAGCCGAAATGGTTTCATTTCTCATCGCTATAGTGCGGGCTACAAGATCATCGTTTGATTTGCCACTGAGTGTTTCATAAATAGCATTTATTTCATCTACCGTGGGCTGCAAATTCTTTGCATCACGTTTGGATTTTGTCCCTAAAATCTTTTTTAATATATTCATTTTGATTAACTGGCTTTTGCCTGTTTTGGCTTATATAATATTGATTGTTTATACACTGCATCCAGAATACCATTGACAAAACTTGAACTTTCAGCAGTGCTGTATTCTTTAGCGATTTCGATTGCTTCACTTATCACAACTTTTGGCGGTACATCATTAATAAATAACATTTCTGTAATTGCCATGCGCATAATCAGTTTATCCAATAATGCGATACGGCTGAATTCCCAATTTTTCAGGTGTTCATCGATCAACTTATCACATCCATCAACCTGGGAGATGGTTTCCATAAAAAGCGAGCGTATAAAATCTTTATTGCCGTTGCTATATTTTTCCCGCTTGTAAACATCTTTGAGAATTTTCTTCGGCTCTTCATTGATTTGAGCTTTAGCGTATAATGCACCGAGCACGCCAATTCTAGCTATGCGTCTGGGGTGCATTTTATTATCCCACTTGCTCATGAGGTTTTTTCATTTACTAGCTTCAGCCAACCGAAAGTATCATCATATTCTTCTCGCTGTATACCCAATAACATTTTTCTGATTTCTCCAGTGACATGACCCATAACACCATTATTGAAACTATGTTCTTGTCCTTGATGAGTGATTTTCCCCACTGGGTTTACAACTACTGCTGTTCCTGTACAAAACACTTCATCTGCTGCTAATACTACATCCAAAGAAACATCTGTTTCCTGCACATCAAAACCCANTTTTTCTCTGGCTAGNTTGATAACGGAATCTCGGGTTATACCAGGCAGTATGGAACCACACAGCTTTGGGGTTTTTAATGTATTTCCTTGAAAAACAAATAGATTAGCAGAACCGAGTTCTTCTATAAGTCGTTCATCACTGGCATTTAAATAAATGACTTCATCAAAACCTTCTTTTTTTGCTTCTGAAAGCGGAAACAATGATGCAGAATAATTACCGATGGCCTTAGCATTACCGATTCCTTTAGGTGCGGCACGATGAAATTCATCGGAAACTTTTAAATGTAGCGGTTTTACCCCACCTTTGAAATAGGGGCCTACAGGAGACACAAAAATAATAAAAGTATATTCTTCAGCTGGTTGAACACCAAGCGCTGGTGATGTACCCCAAACAATCGGGCGTATATACAGGCTACCTTTCCTATAAGGTGGAATATATTCAATATTATCCTGAATTGTCCTTTCAATAGCATGAAGAAAAAACTCTGCATTCATTTCCGGGATACAAAGCCGTTTGGTTGACATGGCCATCCGCTGCGCATTCATTTCCGGCCTGAACATAACGATGCGATCTTTTGCGGTTCGAAATGCTTTTGTTCCTTCAAATACACCTTGTCCATAATTCAACACTCCGGCAGCTGGTAATAATTGTATTGTGCCATAAGGTACAAGTTCACCCCCGCTCCAGCTCTCACCCATTTTGCATGTTGCTTTAAACATGCTTTTGGTTTCAAGGGCATCAAATCCCAGACTGTCCCAATCAATTTTCTTTGGATCTAAAGTCATCATTAATTCTCCAATACTGATCTGGCAATAACCAATTGTTGTATTTCGGATGTACCTTCATAAATCTGGGTAATTTTGGCATCACGCATTAAGCGTTCTACGCCATATTCCTGCATATATCCATAACCGCCAAATATCTGTACACAATCTATCGCTGCATCCATGGCCGTTTGTGAAGCAAACACTTTCGCCATGGCCGCTTCCCTGCTGAATGGTTTACCTTCATCTTTCAATTTTGCAGCACGATGGATCAGCAATCTGGACGCGTCCACATTGGTTGCCATCGTAGCGATTTTATCCTGGATTGCTCCAAAGGAACCAATNGTTTTCCCAAACTGTTTCCGTTCTTTTGCATATTTCACTGAACGGTCTAAAGCTGCTCTGGCAATACCCAGGGCCTGGCTGGCAATACCGATCCTACCGCCATCTAAAGTCCCTAAAGCAATATTGAACCCCTTACCTTCTTCGCCAATTAGATTATCAGCTGGAACTTTACAATCCTCAAAATAAAGTTCACATGTGTCAGAGCCGCGGATACCCAGTTTATCTTCNTTTTTCCCATGGGAAAAACCAGGCGTACCTTTTTCAACTATTAATGTGGAAATTCCTTTATAACCTATGCCCTTCTCGGTCATTAAAAAAATAACGACAACATCTGAACTGATACCATTACTCACCCAGTTTTTCGTACCATTAATTATATAGTGATCGCCATCTTTTTGAGCGAAGGCAAGCATATTGCTGGCATCTGAACCAGATTGCGGCTCACTCAATGAAAAAGCACCTAGCCATTCACCGGACGCCAATTTTTTTAAATATTTCTCGCGCTGGTCATTATTGGCATATTTATACAATAAATGGCACACCAGGCAATTATTTATCGACATGATGACACCCATAGACGCATCCACACTGCAAATTTCTTCCATGGCAATACAATAGCTGATGGTATCCAGACTCGCTCCACTCCACTCTTCGGGGATCATCATACCCATAAAGCCCAATTCGCCTAACATTTTTAATTGTTCTCTTGGAAATTCAGCTTTTTCATCCCGTTCTATCACACCCGGAGCCAAATGCTCCTTGGCGAATTCACGGGCAGTTTTTTGTATTAGCTGTTGTTCTTCTGTGTATGAAAAATCCATTATANCTTTTCCACGATTAATGCCGAAGCTTCACCGCCGCCAATACATAAGGTGGCTAAACCGGTTTTTGCTTTTTTATTTTCCATGGCATAGATCAAAGTCGTAAGGATGCGTGCGCCGCTGGCGCCGATAGGATGGCCTAGNGCAATGGCGCCGCCGTTAACATTCACGTTACTTTCATCAAGATTGAAATCATCAATGGCTGCCTTGGCTACCGGAGCAAAAGCTTCATTGATTTCCCAGAGATCAATTGCTGCCGAATCAAGACCTGCTTTATCCAAAACAGTTTTTATGGCCTTGATGGGCGCTGTTGTAAACCACTCTGACTCTTGCGCCGCTGATGCCTGGGCGACAATTTTCACTTTTGGTTTGAGTCCCAGCTCTTCCGCTTTTGCCGCTGACATCATTAATACAGCAGCTGCCCCATCATTGATCTTGGAAGCATTGGCAGCGGTTACAGTACCATCTTTTTCAAAGGAAGGACGCAGTGTTTTCATTTTATCAAAATCAGCCCTGGCCGGTTCGTCATCTTCAGCAATAACGACAGGGTCTCCTTTACGCCGGGGCACTTCCACAGCTGTTATCTCATTACTAAATAATTTTTCTTTTTGCGCATTTAGTGCACGGCTGTACGATTGTTCCGCAAATGCATCCTGTTCTTCACGGGAATAATCCTTGTCCCGAGCGCACATTTCTGCACAATTGCCCATATGCTGATCAGTATAGACATCCCAGAGGCCATCTTTGATCACACTGTCTTCAATGTTACCGTGACCCAGCCGATAGCCGGAACGTCCTTTGAGTAATAAATAGGGAGCTGCTGACATATTTTCCATACCGCCAGCGATAACTACTTCGGCATCGCCACACTGAATGGCCTGCGCGCCCAGCATGACCGCTTTCAAACCCGAGCCGCACATTTTATTAATCGTTAGGCAGTCAACGCTGTTAGGCAGTCCGGCAAATAATGCCGCCTGCCGCGCCGGAGCTTGGCCCAGACCTGCCGAAAGAACATTGCCCATGATAACTTCATCCACAACATTGACATCAATACCCGTTTCATCCAATATTGCATTTATGGCAACAGCACCTAGTTTAGGAGCGGAAACAGAAGCTAAACTGCCCTGAAAGGCTCCCACTGGTGTTCGTTTTGCTGCAATGATCACAACTTCATTTGAATTCATAATATGACCTTAATTTTTGTGTATATAGCGGATGGCTAGGGCTGTTGTTGGTAACAACCACTTCTTGACTAAAACGCAGTAGCCCCGTAAAGCCCTGATATATGTAAAAAAACATCGTTTGTTTAATAATTGTCTGTTTCCGTCTCGGGCAATTTATCGCTAAAAATTTCGCCGAAAGTTAGTATTGTTTATTCCGGGAAACATGAATTTTTACGGTATAACCCAGCACTTAAATTTACTCTTTATTTCCTCCATTGGCCTTATCNTAGGCCTTAATGATATCCCGCACCAGTTTATGGCGCACCACATCGTTTTCATTCAGTTCTACGAAGCCGATACCATCCACTCCTTTAAGGATCTTTATGACATCGATCAGTCCGGAGTCAGAACGTTTGGGTAGATCAATCTGTGTAATGTCCCCAGTAATGATGGCTTTGGAATTCACGCCCAAACGGGTCAGGAACATTTTCATCTGCATGGGGGTTGAATTCTGCGCTTCATCCAGNATCAGAAAAGAGTTGTTAAGGGTACGGCCGCGCATATAAGCCAGGGGGATTACTTCGATGATATTTTTGTTTAATATCAATTTTAGTTTGTTCGCCGGTACCATTTCATTCAGCGCGTCATATAGCGGTGTCAGGTACGGGTCCACTTTTTCTTTCAGATCGCCTGGAAGAAACCCAAGACTCTCCCCAGCTTCCACGGCAGGACGGCATAAAATGATGCGGTCTACATCGTGATTTTCCAACGTCGCTACGGCAAAGGCTACAGCAATGAATGTTTTGCCCGTTCCGGCGGGTCCAATTGAAAATACAATATCATCCCTGTTGACCATCTGCACATAGTCTTTCTGGCCAGCTGTCCGNGGAACGATGGCACCTTTTTTGCCATAATGGATCACTTCATGAGGAACTTCCTTTGTATGTCCGTTTTCTGACCGGATCACTTTGATCAGCTGGTGAACATCTTTTTTCGTTAACGCTCCTTTGCGACTTACGGTCTGGATCATTTCGTGGATGATTTCATGTACCATTTCCACATCCCATTTTAACCCATCCAGCTTAATTTCATTCCCGCGCACCAGTATTTCTGTAGAAAATGTATCTTTTAACAAACGAACATGGGTATCGGCTACGCCTAGAAGTGTCTGTAAATCAACACCTTTTAATTCAATAGTTTTCTTCATCCTTTAGGGATTCTGTATTAAGTTTTCAGCCTTGAGAAACAGGCAGATATACCACGCCTTAAAAATGCGTCTTCGAATGTGCAAAGTCTATAAGTTAACACTCACTCAATTTACACAATTTTTAATACCTTTCGCGCTGGCCTTCACTGCATGCAAAACACCAATGCCATTCACACGGGAAGAAACGTACCAGGAAAATGTGCTATATCTCAAGACACAAGCCTATGATAACTGGAATAAACGTATCAATCGGAAAAACGCTGCAGTTGCCACATTTTTTCTGGAAAAAGTTCATTCCCTAGAGCCTGATAATCTGGAAATAGCTTTATTATTAAGCAGAGCGTATCATTTTGAAGGGTATTATATCGAGACTGATCCAGCTCAAAAGGATANCCTGTTTATGAAGGGTAAACGGTTAGCGATTCAAATTGTCGAGCGATCGGCAGTATTTCAAAACGCAAAATCAACTGTACAGGGCGATTCATTGGTCAAGGTCACTGAGGCAGTGGCGGTTGTGGAAAAGGAATATTTAAGTGCTTTGTATTGGTGGGCAGCGAATAGAGGTCGTTATTTTTCCACCAAACCTGTACGCATGCGCCTGGATTACAGAGAACTGGGCGAAGCGTTGATGCATCGTGTGTTGGCCCTTGACCCTGAATTTTTCTATGGAGGACCNTACCGTTTTTTCGGTGCACTGTACGCCCACCTTCCCGGTGTAGAGTTGTCCAGGTCGGAAGAATATTTTCAAAAAGCGATCGCTGCTTATCCGGATTACTTGGGTACTTATGTATTAAGAGCGCAGTTTTTACATACCAAAGCAGGGGATAGGGAAAAATTCAAAGCAGATCTGGAGTACGTCATTAACGCTGACCCAGCGCTGTTACCTGATGCTATGCCGGAAAATTTATTTGAACAAAAATTTGCAGAAAAATTATTAGCAAATGAAGACATGCTTTTTGAGTAAAATCTGCTTAACTATTCCAGATATTGACCTTTTTCTTTTCCAAATACTGACCGAGTTTATCTGAAATAACAGTCTTTACCTCTGCCCTTTTATCTTTCGCAATCGAAAGAACACCATCCTTTAATTCATAATCCTTGTAATAAATATCTACTCTAGGCTCTCGCTTCCGCGCCCGCTGGAAAAAATCCTTATTCATCCGGAATACACCCACTACGGTATCATAAATCTGATCAGCAGGTAATGCGCTAAAAACATCATCCAGAAAATGGCTGTAAACTTTTTGCCATTCAGGAACAATCATTATCGGATCAAAACACAAACGTACGTTCCACCCTTTTGCCAGCGCTTGACGAACCGCTTTCAACCGTTTGGCCAATGGCGGTGTATCCCATTCATATTTATCCACGACTACTTTTGGTGACAACGTCCAGCTCAGCAGCACATTCCTGTTCGGATCAATGTTTTTTAACGCATTGAAGAGGGCACTCTTTGTCCTGATTTCGATTAATACATCCGGTTGGTTTGCTGCGAATTCAATCCAGTGTTTGCAGAAAGGAATAATGTTTTCGAAGGCCAGTAAATCTGTATTGTAGGATATAGATAAGACCAGCGGCTGATCTCTATTTTCACGATGGGAGATGGCATTCCTTACCTCATTAAAAAAATTGTCTTCATTGACAAAGGCCACCAGGTTTGCTGAAGGATACATACCCTGCAGAAAACAATACTGGCAATTATAGAGACAATTCAGCAGCGGCGTTGCATATACAAAATTCTCAAAACCGGCATCTTGGAGAATATCAGTGGATTCATAAATAAAAGGTGGTTTTTTCACTGCCAGGATCAGTTTCATACTTTTCTTTTGTTGTATAAAATCCTGGCCGGAACGATTGAAGGCTGTTTTATAATCGGGAATGCTTACATGTACAGCATCCGGAAATCGTTGCAGGATGTCTTGAGTAAGCGGATACTTTTCTGCGCCTTCCTCAATATAGATATGGGAAAAATCAGGCAGATAGACTGGTGCAGATCTCATGGAAAATTTTTGTTCGTTCCTGTTTTGTTTTTATTTCAACTTTGAGATATTGGGATAAAAATGCAATATCATCATTTTGTACAGCTATAAATCCTTCAGCTTTGTCTTTTAATTGGTAGGTTTGTGTTGCGGTCAGTTTTAATGATTTTTTTAATCCATTTAACAGGTGTTCATGCTGATCATTCAGCAAAGGTGTTCTAACTAATCCAGAATTTTGCATTAATGATATTAATCCATCAATTTCTGGCAACCGTTTATTAATAAGCGACACAACCTGTTCGGGACTGTCCAGTATCACATCCATATGATCAGAAACAATCTTCAGAAAAACCAGGCAGTGGACCGGAATGAACTGCACGGCTGTCTCAAAAATGGCCGCTCCTTCCATGTCCACAAGTCCAGCATATTGATTCCCGCCATCCGTTACACCTTTGGAAACTGAAGAGAGGGGCATTTCAGGAAGACCGGTTTTCAATAACTTATCAGGCAACCAGACTTTACCATTTTTTTCATCAGTGATCTTGTTTATGGAATACATTTTTCCAATTTCAGTCGCATCCCGGTTTCCACCAGCAATTCCCATATTTATAAGTATGGTATTTCTGCTAACTGTCTCCTTAAGAAATGCACCCAATCGTTTACGTACATTTTTTCCGCCGACACCAGTCGTCAGACAGGTGATCACGCCCCGTTGGAAATAGAATATATTTGCAGAGCACAGTTTTTTCTCCAATTGATAATGTTCTATCAAAGGTTGGGCTTCGGCCTGCAGGGCTGTTGTTATCAGAATGTGATTCAAGGATGGATAAAATTTACATACAAAAAAGCCCCGTATTCCTACAGGGCTTTTTTCATTCTTGTTCAGGTTTTTATTATTTCAGAAGGAGCGTCTTGGCAGTTTGCGTTTTACCACCCACATTTACATTAAATAAATAGACCCCGGAACTCATACTGCGTCCGCGATCATCCTTTGCATCCCAACGCACCTCGTGCTGACCGGGAATTTGAATGCCATTATACAGACTGCGAATCTTGCGGCCACTTACATCAAATACATCAATGGAAACTGGTCCGGCTGAACCCATTTCATATTTCAGTGTTGTCGTTGGGTTGAATGGATTGGGATAAGCCTGGTGCAGTTTGAATTGACCGGGTTGCAACCCAATTTCTCCGGCAATGGCTAATGGGTCTGTATAACTCATTTCCATCCAGAAATTTATGGCTATGTCTTCTATATCAGTAATTCCATACTGCATTTCAAATATATCATAACAATTCAATGAATCATAATAATAGTAATAGTAATAATAATCATCTCCCATCATTTCACAAAAATCAAATTCAGCTGAAAGAGATAACATATCATCTGTTACTTCATAGGCAAGAGAAATTGTGTCTGACTCTTCATATCCATAATAATCATCATAATACATAAAAATTAGTGTTATCGAATCATCAGTCGCTGACCACTCAATCTCCGATGTATCGGAATATTCATAGTAACCGTAATAATAATCTTCTTCAATCCCTGACCATATTTCTAGGCCTGTTCCATCTTCAAAAAACTGCCAGGTCATGGTTTCATCATGACCCGGATCCGGACCAAAATCATCTTCTAAAAACGGCATCTCAAATGGGGTCCCAGCTACCAGGTCCATGGTTCCGGGAACTATTGTACCTGAGATAGTATAGGTCGAATCTCCAGCATCATTGGCAACCGTTAATGCTGAAATATCTACTCTCATTGAAGTTGTATCGATAGAAATATAATCAGCTGCATCTTCAATTTCATATTCATACTCCATCATTTCACCATCAATAGTATCCGCGAGCATAAACACAGCAAATTCATATCCTGAAAATGACATATACATAAACATGTACATCGGCAGTTCTAAATCTTCAGGAAAATCATTATAGTCATCATAGTAATCATAGTAATCATAATCATCAAATATATTAAATGGATTATTAGACAATTGTATTAAGGCAATATCGCCATAATAATAATAATAATCAGCTGCAGCCATCATATAGTTCATTGAATCTGTCGCAGAACCTGAAATACCGATCCCACCTTCTGCCGGTTCCATCCCCATTATCTGCATGGGATCCAAGATTGATTGATCTGTCCCCACTGTCATCCAAATTGGAGACTCTTCATCTTCATGCATCCATTCACCCAATAAGTCACTGGGGTCCATCATGGAGCGGTTAAAAGGTTCCCCGGGGATATTTTTCCAAGATA
>PAWC01000001.1 GCA_002713385.1 Fidelibacterota bacterium | reverse complement strand
CGTTCATGACAGCATTTTCTACTAGTTCTTCCGGTGCAACTCTTCCCGTTACAATGGATTGTGTTGAAAATAAGGTGGGCGTTTCGAATAAAACAACTAGTTTTGTATTGCCATTGGGTGCAACCATCAATATGGATGGAACTGCATTATACGAATGTGCCGGCGTTTTATTTATTTCCCAAGCAATCGGTTTTGACTTGAACATTGCACAACAGTTCGTAATTGTTTTAACTGCCTTTTTAGCATCAGTAGGCGCTGCAGCCATTCCGTCTGCGGGATTGGTAATGATTTTTGTCGTATTGGATGCCGTTGGAATCAGCGATCATCCTGAAGTGGGTGTTATCGTGGGCACCATGCTGGCTGTGGATCGACCCTTGGATATGTTTAGAACGATGGTAAACGTTACCAGTGACAGCATTGGAGCTGTGATTATTGCTAAAAGTGAAGGCGAAACAGATCTCTACCCAGATAAATAAAATCTCCCCACCCAAAAAAGAATTTGATTAACCCTTGTTCCCGGTCGTTTGATCGGATAAATTTAAACTAGCTTTTTAACAATTCCCGCTAGAGCACGTTATTTCAGGATCTTCAATAATTACCCTTGGAGGCTCTACTCTGTAGGCAAAAAACAGGCCTTCTCTGGTTCTCTGGAGTAAAGGAAGTTTGCTGTTTTCAGGAGGCCGCCACTCATGATAATCATGATCCTGAAAAACACTCAAAGCGGGATATTTTTAAACCCCGGGGTTTAGTAAAATGCCGGGGTTTTTTTATGTCAATTGACCTAAAATCTTTTGGATTTTTCTGCTGGGCCCCTTGATGGTCATACGGACACCTTCATTATAATATTCACGATGTAGCACATCCATATCATCCTGGATTTCTGAAATTGTTTTCCCATCAGTAAAAGGTATATCGACTTCTACAGTTTGGAAGCTTTCATCCATGATGGATTGAATTGATTTTAAGAGTTCATCTAAGCGAAGTTTATCCAACGCAGAAATCATGACTGCATCTGGAAACGATTGCTTCAATTGATTCAAAACCTGCATGTCCTCTACCAGGTCGATCTTATTCAACACAATCAAACTGCGTTTATCTCCAGCAGCAATTTCTTCGAGTACGTTTTTGATCGTATTATAGTGCTCTAAAACTTGTGGTGACGATGCATCAAGTACAAGCAATAAAAGATCTGCATCAACCACTTCTTTTAATGTGCTTCTGAAACTAGCCACCAGGTCATGGGGTAGTTTGCGGACAAACCCCACTGTATCACTCAATAATATCTGGTGAGAATCATTTATATCTACTTGACGAATGGTAGTGTCCAGTGTGGCGAACAATTGGTCTTGCACGTATACATCCGCATCAGATAAGGCATTCATGAGTGTTGATTTACCGGCATTGGTATACCCCACCAGAGCAGCGCGGAAAAATTTCTGCCTGCCCCTGCTTTGGATTATCCTTTCTTGATCGATCTTTATCAGTTCTTTCTTTAATTTGGAAATCCGTGTGCGAATCAGGCGGCGGTCAATTTCAATTTGTGTTTCCCCCATACCAGCGCGTGTTCCGATACCACCCATCTGCCGTTCAAGGTGTGTCCATTTCCGGGTTAACCGAGGCAGTAAATATTCTAAATGTGCTAGTTCAACTTGTGTCTTTGCCTCACGGGATCGGGCATGTTGGCGAAAAATATCCAGAATGAGAGCGCTTCGATCAATCACCTTTAGATTATCAGCCAGATTCATGAAATTTTTTGCTTGTGCGGGAGTCAGATCATCGTCAAAAATGATAAGCTGTACATCCAACTCTTTAGCCTGTCCAACTATTTGATCCGCCTTGCCTTTGCCCACCAAAAATTGTGGAGTCAAGTTCTTTAAGCGTTGTGTGATCTGTCCCACAACTACTGCCCCTGCTGTGTCTGCTAATAATTCTAATTCTTCTAAATGTTCATAAGCACTGGCTTCATCCACTTCCCCATGAATTACGCCTACCATGAGTGCTTTTTCTTGCTTTAAATCGAGCTCTTGCATTAGTCTTCAGATTTCAAGGCTTTTGTGTTTGGCCGTCCAATGATCGTTTCAAGTATTAGTAAAACGATAGCTATAATTAAAAAATTTCGCCATAATGCTTTTCCATACCTTAAGTCCTGCAGCACAGCTGATGCGTTTTGTCCAGGTGAAATATATTGTGCTCGCGATGCACCGACTGCATTTACAATCGACTGGCCAGACGCTCTATTTACTGGACGCTCATGGGGATCAAGTTGTGTTGAAAATGCCGTATAAAATTCACCATCTGCATAGATTTCATATGATCCCAATTCTTTTGTATGCTCAATAATCAGTACTTCCTTATTATAATCCGGGATCAAGAGAATTTGCTTACCCGAAGGTGAATACACTTCCCATTTGGCATTCAAAAGTTCTTTGGTCATATTGATTTCTTTTATTTCTCCAGCAAAAACCGTCAGAGTATTGCTTTCGTCCGTTGCTAAAAGAATTAGCATGCGATGCAGTAAGGGGACAAAAAGTCCCCGCAAAGCAAAATCATTCCATGCTAATCCTATGGGGGATGAAAAATAATATACATGGCCGCCGATCAGCCTGTATTCCAGCAAAAATGGATCACCATTATGCATGGATAAGATGACACTCTGATTCAATCGCGGTCGTACTCTTATATAACTGAAAACTTCTGGAAGTTCAGCGGAAATATTTCGAACGGTTAGATCTGAAAAAAGAGCGTGCTGTTTTTGGGATTTTTTAACAGAATAATATGATTCCTCACCAGCATTTATTGGCTGTACATAAATTGGCAATTTCAGTGCTGATTCGATTGCAGACGATGTTTGTTGCTCATTAGTATCTGAAATCCAAATCAACCCTCCACCTCTGGCAGCAAAGCGCTGAATGTCATCCAGTGCTTTCATTGAAATATTATTGGGTCTGTGCAAGATCAATACATCAGTGTCTTCAAGGAAAAGTTTGTCAATGGCTGGCATGATCTTTCTATGCAGGTAGACATATTCATTTTCACCGCTGATGGATTTAAGTGCTTCTTCAAGTAAGAATACATCTTCCACTGATTCGCCAATCAGCATACAGGATATTTGTTTGGGGATGGACAATTCAAATGATTGCTCATTGTCATAAGCAAAATCATCTGCTGGAATAGTCATTTTTCCACGGATAACCCCGCTTTTTCCCGGATAAGCCTGAAATAAGAATTCTTTCCCTTTCGCCGGATTGAACGCTGTTACAACCTGTCCTACTCTTTCATTATTTAGGTATAATTCAATAGGTACATTTCGTTTTTCAAAATTGCTTTCATTTGTAACAAGCGTATTCAGTTTAATTAAATTATCCGGCAGCTTGACCTGGCTCACCGGGAGTACTTCATAAATACCGATATTGTCTTGAACTGTCTCTTGTCCAATAAAATATAGCTTCCATTCCTTAAGTTCATTTTGTAACTGGTTCACAGATGAAGTATCTGGTAAAGATTGAAGATCACTGAAGATAAAGCACTCTTTATTTATTTCATGTTGGTCAGCTGATTGCAGGGCTGTAATAATGTCTAACCACAGTTTATCAGCAGTTGCTGTTTGAGTAATTGTATTAATGACTTTATTGATACTTTGGACACGATCCTGCTTTCCACTATAGATCAATTTCAAGGGGTTTGATTGAAATATCTGAACGTTTGTCTTTTCATCCAGTTTTTGAATAAGGGACTTGGATTGCCGTTTTGCGTTTTCTAATAATGATTCATTTTCACCTTCCATTGACATACTGGCTGAATTATCAATAATAACAACTGCTCTTGAATCAACATCGCCCTTCAACCAGCTAGAAATAAAGCCTTCAGTCGTTGGCCGGGCAACCATAAGCACCAATGCTACGATTATTAATATCCTTAATAACACCAACAGCCACTGTTTGATCTGCAGGTTACGAATGGATTCATGTTTCATTTCTTCCAGAAAACGAATGGAGCTGAATTCCATTTCCTTGGTTTTAGTGAGACTGATAAAATGAATAATAATGGGAATAGCGGCTGCGAGTAATCCCCACAAAAGTGACGGTGCTAAAAAAGTCATAGGATAAAAGAACTCACTACTACCATGGTGGTTCCAGCGCCAATTGGGATAAGTACATTATCATCAATATTGATAGGAAGTGCCTCAAAAATTGTCGCCATAACAGCACCACTCATTGATACTAATAAAGGAACATTATTAATAATGAACGCGGCGGCAGCACATATAGTTAAACAACCGATCGACCCTTCCAGTGTTTTTTTGCCAATTTTTGTTTTGCCAAAAGACTGGCCGATAATTGCTGCAGCAATATCACCCAAAGACATATATACAAGACTCAAAACCGCAATTTCCTTTGGAAAGAAATAAATGATTGGAACTGAAATAATCAGAACCCATGTGGCACCTGTAAACCGGCCGCTGATCTCATGCTCCCGCATCATGAAATTGAATAATTTATTGAAGATTTTTTTAACAAATTCTGAACGCATCCTCGCCAGGTCAATGATTACAAATAAAATTGCGAAAACAATCATGGTTATTGTCATCTGATTCTTATAAGGGATTATATACACATAGCTTATGGGAATACTCAGATTAAAGAGGTGAATCAACTTGCGACCGATTTCTCCTGAACTGATCATTTAAGGTTCATTTGTGAGTTGATTAAAAATATCCTGAAGGTCCAAAACACTTACAACCAGATTAATATTCATGGGTCTGTCCAAAACAGTACCCTCGCTAATTGATTGATCCAAGACAGTATAGGGTACCAAATCTTGATCTTCATGATAGGAAATTTTTCCTACTTTTAGTCTCGCTTTAGCCAAATATTCTTTGGCCTGATTTAAGCTCAAGCCTATCACATTGGGAACTTGGTAAAAATCAGGCGGCAAGCCTTCACTTAGTGTAACCTGAATCCCAAATCCTTTTTTCATGGTGTTATTTGCCTTCGGATACTGCCAGGCGATCGTTCCTTTTGGATACTCGGGATTGTATTCAGAGTATACAGTGTCAATGAGTAAACCTGCCTGCTGCAAGACAAGTTCAGCACTGCGCAAGGATTGCCCAATAAGATTTGGAATAAAAACTAATTTTTCTGAAGTGGATATTTTAAGACGAACAGTACGCCCTGTTTTTACTTTCATGTTTGGTTTGGGATATTGGTCTACAACTATTCCTTCAGCAACTTTATTCGTGTACATGGTATCACTCACAATGGCACGAAAATCTTCAGCTTCTATCATGGCGATGGCTTCTTCCAGTGTTTTTCCTTGAACATCCATGAGGTATTGTCCTGTATTATGGCGTGTATACATCGGCATAATAATATATTCGAATAAAATAACAACCACAAAGGATACAGCTCCAAAAGCTAATAAGTACTGTGTAAGTTTATTATTCAGATCCATTAATCAATTTGACAGCAAACATTCCATCTGTTTTGCTTTCCGAAGGGAAGGGTGCCAAAGCACCTCTATCATCCAGCCAACTGTCAGGAATGATGTTTGTTTCCATATCCATATAATAATTAGTATTTAATTTAAGAAAGGCATCAACCACACCCCAATTTTCTTCCGGTTCAATCGAACAGGTAGAATAAATTATTCTTCCAACTGGTTTAAGAAACTTGCTCATATGATTCAATATATTGCCCTGCAGTGCAACAAATTCGTTAATTTCATTTTGAGACCTTCGCCAGCGAATATCGGGTTTTTTTCCAATCACCCCTGTTCCAGAACATGGTGCGTCGATCAATACCGCATCAGCAATGGGGTATTGATCTTTTGAAGCATTTTTCACATCAACAACAATATTTTCAAAATTTGGTTCAAATTTTTCCAGTCTGTCTACTCGACTGTCTGAAACATAAAGTTTACCATCACCAGCCATTAATTCAGCAGTGTAAGCAGCTTTCGTCCCGGGTGCCGAACATACATCCAGAATAATTTCTCCTGGTTTAGGATCAAGTAATTCAACGACCATTCCTGATGCTCTATTTTGAACACTGACTTTTCCAGCAACTATCAAAATATTCAATTCGGCCATATTGCGCTGCACTTGGTAAAAGATTTCTGAATTGTTCCATAGTTCAATATTAATATCATGCTCATCACAAAATGAATTCAACTCTTCATGGCTCAACTGTGAATCGTTCCGACGAATATCCATTTTAGGTCTTTCATTAAAATATTTTACTAATGCGATTGCTTTATTGCTCCCAAACTGTTTTGTCCATTTTTCCCAAAGCCATACAGGAAATGAATACCATGTATTTAATTCACAGTTATCAGGTTTACTTATATTATTTAATTCAGTCGCTTTTCTTAAAATCGCATTTGTTAATTTCCCCGGACCATTTCCCAAGGTTCTTTTAGCAATTTCCACATAAGCATTAACAGCTGCGTATGCCGGTGTTATTTCATCCATAACAACTTCATACAAACCAGCGCGTAATACGTTTTTCAATTCTGGCTGCATCTTCTGATTGGGTTTATTTAAAAGTCCATTCATCCAATGATCCAAGCGGCCTCTCCAGCGAATAACATCATTGGTCATTGCTGTGAGCCGCTGGCGATGAATGCCAGCGATATCGTGCTTTTTACAATACACATCACGAATATTTTTTAATTGACCGTTTTCTTTGTCAAAAATAGTAAGAACATTAACTGCGTGCCTGCGCAGTGGATCCATATCAGCCTAAGCAAGTTCCAACTTCTAATTGCACACCACGCAGAAAATCACCAGCGCTCATACGCCGTTTGCCTTCCAATTGCACTTGTAACACGATTAATTGGCCAGTGCTTGTTTGGATAGAAAAATACTCCTTTTCAATTTTTGAAATTTCTCCTTTATTTAGAGCAGAATTTTCTTTAATGAATTCTGTTTCAAATATTTTCAGGCCTTTTCCTGATAACAAAGTACGGACACCTGGTGAGGGAGTTAATCCGCGAATTAGATTATGAATTTCCTGCGCTGATTTTTGCCAATTGATTACGGTCATTTCAGCTGAAATTTTTCGAGCTATAGTAGCTTTAAAATCATCTTGAGCATATGGATCTAAATTTCCTTTTTCAAACTCGTCCATCGTTTCGAACAATAATTCAGCTCCAGCATTACTCATTTTTTTTGAAAGAGATCCATAATTGTCATCTTGATCGATTGAGATCTTTTTCTGCTGTAGAACATTTCCAGTATCCACTTTATCCTGAAGGATGAATGTCGTTAATCCTGTTTCGCGGTCACCATTAATTAATGACCATTGAATTGGGGCAGCGCCACGGTATTTTGGTAATAGAGATCCATGTAAGTTAATGGATCCCATTGCGGGAATAGCGATGATTTCTTTTGGCAGTATTCGATAAGCGACAACAGTAAAAACATCAGCATTCAATTTTTGCAGATTCTGTATTGTCTTTTCAGAATGGAGGTTATCGATTTCCATCACATTAAGGTCTAAATTTTCAGCACATTTAGCCACAGGTGTATTTATAAGTTTTCTTCCCCTACCCGCTGGTTTTGGAGGATTAGTAACCACGGATAAAATTTCATGATTGCTTGCAGCAAGTTTTTTCAAACTCGGCACGGCAAATTCCGGATTCCCCATGAAGACTATTTTCATTTATATACCTAAAAAAATAAACCTTCCAGGCACCCCCGAAAGGTTTGCATAAAAGACTGGATAAAAGATTGAATTATAAAACGAAAGATTCCTTACGATCTTTTCGTGTTTTCTTTTGTTTAGATTCTTTCTCAATCTCTTTCAATTGTTTTTTCACCTGCATGCGTACTATCGGACTAACTCTATCGATAATTAAAATACCGTTTAAATGATCAATCTCATGCTGGATTGCACGACCTAGTAATCCTGTAAATTCTTCTTCTTTTTCATCGCCATCAATGGTTTGATATTTAAATTTAATGAATTCAGGGCGTTTTACTTCCAAGCGTACTTCAGGGATTGAAAGGCATCCTTCTTCATATACTGAATCTCCCCAACTCTCTGTAATTTCACCGTTCACGAATGTATGTATATCATCAGTTTCGTCTGTATGAGACACATCAATTACCATTAAATTCAAATCAACTCCGATCTGGTTGGCTGCCAGTCCGATACCTTCTTCTTCATACATTGTTTCAAACATATCATCAACAAGTATCGGCAGTTTCGAAAAATCAGTGACCTTTGCACATTTCTTGCGTAGAATCGGATCTCCATACTTAATGACTACCTTTAATGCCATCAGGTCTAGGCCTCTACTTGTGTATCTTCTTCAGTTACGTTACCTGCAAGCCCGGCTACTGCTGTTTTATTTACAGTGATATTCATATTCTTGTCTACTTTCAAGACTACAACCTTACCATTGTTTTTAATTCCAGCAACGCTGCCATGAATTCCGCCAATTGTGATAACTCGATCACCTTTTTTTATATTGTCCAGCATCTGCCGTTTTTCCTTTTGGCGCTTTGATTGCGGTCGTATCATTAGAAAATAAATGACTACCATAATGAGGATAAAAGGCAAAAACGCGGCGAAACCGCCGCCGCCTTGTCCTTCGGGTGCTGAGAATGCAAATAGAAAGTCCAATTATAACTCCTGTATATTAGTCGAAAAATTACCGCGAAATTGATACCGATTCAAAAAGCATTATAGGGGTAATGAAATTTGAATCGAAGTTCCCCTACCCTCTGCAGAATCAATTATTTCTATCTTTCCAGAGTGAAGTTCTTCAATGATCCGCTTGACTAGAGATAATCCCATACCCCATCCTTGAGATTTACTACTGAAGCCAGGACGAAAAATGTTTTTATGATCTTTCCTGGCGATACCTTTTCCATTATCAATTATACTGATAAGAATATTCCCACTATTACTGCTGCTTTTTAGATCAATCATTCCCTGATCGTGAGCAATGGCGTCAATGGCATTCTTGATCATATTTTCAAGTGCCCATGAGATCAAAATACTGTTTCCATTTATCTCTAGTGATTTTTCAACATTATTATTTATTTGAATATTTTTACCAATTGAAGGCAGACGATGGTCAAGATATGTTATAACATTTTTGATGACTTTTGATAAATCAAAGGATTCCATCTTTGCCTCAGAACCCATTTTGCTGAAGCGATCGACAATTTGTTCCAACCGTTTGAGATCTGTAGACATTTCATCTAATATTACATTAATCTTTTTAGAATCGTTTTTCAAAATATCGATCCAACCCATGAGTGCTGAAACAGGCGTCCCCAATTGATGAGCGGTTTCCCTAGCCATGCCCACCCAGATATGTCTTTTTTCACTGTTTCTGATTAAAGTGAAGCCTGCAAACCCCAAAATGATAAAAATGGCGACAGCTCCTATTTCAAGGTATGGCAGCCATTGCAAGCGGTTGATGAGGATAGAGTCGCCATAATACAAGAAACCTATATTTAAAACTTTTTCAGTATTATTATCGACAAACTCCAGAGGAATTGGTCTATTCTGTTCCGCCATCGTTTGTTGATGTTTTAATAATTGATCTTTATTTAAACCTTCAGGTAGGTTTTTTGAATAGATTGGTATATGGTTAGGGTCAGAATAAATAACAGGGAACTGGACTTTCTTGATGATTTCATCGAAAACAAAACTCAAATTGGCATCCGACACATCTCTGACTGTGGCAGCTATTATTTCCGCATATAGCTGAACGATCTCCCTGTTGTCATCCCGCAGTTTATTCACAATAGATTGTGAATACATCAGCAGCGATGCAATCAAAACAAAGCCCATCAGGAACAAGCCCCCTTTGATGTTTACGGAATGTTTATAAATCTTCATGATTTTTTACTTTTGCTATAAACACCTGCGCCAATGAGCCCTAAAGCGATCACCAAAGAAATTCCGGAAATCAATTTCCCTTTATTGAACGATGAGCGATCATAAATGAACTCAACAGTATGCTCACCCGGAGGTATTACAACACCTCTTATAAGTTTATTTGTTTCAATTGTTTCTGCAGTTAATCCATCAATTGTGCATTTCCAGCGTACCGGATAATAAACTTCACTCACGACAAGAAATCCCGAATCTTCACAGTCAACATCAATTTTTAGATAATGGAGTGATCTTTCAATATTTTTGACAGTCCCTTTAGTATAATCTCCGGTTGCTTCATTATCATCCGTTTTTATATATGCAACATTTTCAGGAGTAAAATTCTCTTCATTGATCATCGTCCATAGTTGATCGTCTGTTTTTGCTTCTACTTTTCCAATAAACCACGCTCTTGGTAGAGAATCTTTTAATTTATAAACTTTCGTTGGCATTACACCTCTACCCGTACGCATCTTGCCATCAAACACCTTATCTACTATAGGAAAAGGAACTTCCTGTAGACTAATGAGATATTGAACATTCATCATTTTCATCAGAGCAAAAGAACTGATATTTTTTGTTCGCTGTATAAAATCATTTGTCAACTTTAGTTTTGCCGGATGGTAGCCACCCACTGATTCCAATCCAAAAGCTCGAAAACGTGATTCACCAAATAAATTCCCGACTGGATAGATTCTAAAATCACCTTTTTGTTTTTTTAGATAATTAATAACAGGATCCGTTTCAAAATAACGATCGATTGTTTTTATTTCCATGGTAGCAGCCGAACGGCCGGAAGATTTTGTAGGATGAATAATCCGCTGACCTACATTAGTAATATCCAAAATAGCTATCAAAACAAGCACTACCATGAATATGTTTTTTGATATATTACGTTGAATCCACATCCATATTGTTCCCAATCCAAGAGCTACCCATACGATAATCATCCAAGCGTCTTTCGTCCAAATATCCAGTCTCAAGTTATTGATCGCTCGAACAGCATTTGGATCGCGAGTACGTGGTTGAGTAAAACTGCTTTGGAGTGACAATTCAATTGCACCTGAACCAAGAACAAGGACCAATAACCACACACCAAAAAATCCCGCAGTTATCCAAAACCATTGGGGTACAGTTTTTTCTTTCAAATCGGACAACGCATCCAAACCAAATGCAGCTAAAACTGCTGTATTGAACTGAACCAGGATCAGGATCATGGCCGGGACGCGGAATTTGTTAAAATATGGAAATACATCGTAAAAGAAATCATAAATGAGACTGAAATGTTTCCCAAATGAAATCAGCAATGCCAGCATAGCAGTTCCTGCGAGAAACCATGAAAAGAGTTCTTTTCGATGTGCTGCAAAACCATAAAGAGCCAGTAAAAGGATAATAATACCCATGTAATTGGGATAATCTGTAAAGGGCATAAATCCCCAATACGTCTGGCCACCAAAACCAAAAGCAGAGGGCAGAAAAAATGTTAACATTTCTTTTGGATGAAATGACCAGCCTGTTGCATAATTATAATCGGCACCACCCCCAATACCTCCGCCACGGACAGAAAATGGTGTGTATTCGATGGATGGCAGATAAATGAGCAATGCAATCCCTATACCTAATAATGCNGCCANNNAAAANCTTCCGAGGCCAATTAGTTTAGAATTTCTCTCTTCTGCATTGCGAAAATTCCAAAGAAATGTAAAAAGCACATAGGCTCCGACGAGCATCCATGTGTAATAAGCNATCTGTGCATGGGCTCTNTGGAGTTGAAAACCCATCAAGATGGCCAAAACACCCATATTGCATAATGTTGGTTTCTCGATAATCTTTACGGTCATCCACATGATCCACGGCAGATAGGCTGCTGTCATCATTTGACTGCCATGGCCAAAAACAATCATGGTTAACATATAGGGAGTCAACATAAAAGCTGTACCGCCTAAAAACGCTGAAAATTGGGAAAGTTTTAAAGAGCGCAAGAACACAAAGCCACCTAATCCTGTGAATAATAGGTGGACCAATTGAGCGAATAAACCTTTGATGAATAATAAATTTAATAATATTGCCGGAAAGTATAACTGACTTATAAATGTAAAAGCTTCAGCTGTTGGCATTCCTGAAAAGATCCAAGGCTGCCACAATGGAAATTCACCTGTTTTAGCATAAACATTATTAAGAGCTATCCCTGCAGACTTGGGGTTTAATGTATCGGGTGATCCAAATACCTGTCCCTGGAAAATGACATGATAGAAAAGGATACAAATCAAGCCCAGCATTAAAGCAACAGCAATGATTGCAGGATGTTTCCAGTCTATTTTCAAGATTTTTTCCTATTGGTTATCATAACGATTCCTGACCATATTTTTCTATCATCAGCATCAAATCTCAGCAACCATAACATTGTAAAAAAAGATAATAATCCAACAAGTGTAATGATGATCAATGAAGTAATTGTATGCAGTGGCAATACCACAGGTTTGATATAAATCAATACTGCTGTCATTATTACTCCAGCTATAATTGGTTTCATTAACTTTAAACTGAATGGTGTGATTTTAATTAAATGATTAACCTCTACAATCCGCAAAAGCCCTAATAATGCCATCGATATCAATGTTGCGTATGCTGCACCAATAATTCCGTATTGTGGGATCCATAAAAGATTCAAGGNGATATTGATTAAAACAACTATTATTGAATTAAATAAATTTACTTTNGTGAAGCCTGTCATGGTCAATGTTTGCCCACCACCGCCAAACAATGTTTGTATAAAAGCTGCAGTTGTTAAAACCATTAATACATTTGACGCACTCAAATATTCCACACCAAATAACAGCATGATCTTTTTTGAATAGATGATTATAATGATAGCTAGCGGTAACGACAGGCTCACGATCCATCTGACAATCAATTTATACAGTTTACCCATCTCACCAACATCACCNTGTCGATGATAGTCGGACATCATGGGTGCNAATATGCCCATNAATGCTAATAACACAGTACGCAGTAATCCAGCCGTCCGGGCTGCGGGATGATATAAACCAACTGTGGTTGTATCTGTGAAATAACCCAGCATCAGAATATCCATCCAATGCATGAGTGTCCCNAGGATTGTTACAAACATAAGTGGATAGGAAAACCGCAGTAATTCTTTATCAATAACACCCGAAAANATTTGACTTATTTTGATATTTGTTAATTTGTTTAAAAATATAATAGCTGCAAACGAACTGAACACTGCTGAAATCAATAATGGATATTTGACGGCAGCATCTATCGTAAAAAAACTGATGCTGACCAGCACGCAGACTAACATGATNGCNGGNCGGATGATATTTAATACCATTACTTTATATTTAAGAAGTTTATATCCTTGGGTGGCAAAAGCTGAAATGGCCATTATTGTCGCAAATGGTAACGAAACAGCGCTGATGATCAATACAGTTTTCAGCAGATCTGAACCATTAAAAAGCTCGAATGCCAGCCAATCTGCTAGTGCGATTTGAAGGATCATGATCACTATACCAAACAGCAACCCAAGCTTTAATCCCGACAGGATCCGCTGTNTGACTGTTTCAATTTCTGTTTCTTTATCCAAGCGGCTAACAAAGCGCATCACGCCACTGTGCAGTCCTGCTCTTCCAAACACCTCTCCTATTCGAGTTACTGAACTTGCTAAAGAATAAATCCCCAAAAATTCTACTCCTGCAAACCTTGCTAATATTGCAGTAAATAAATAACGTGCACCATCACCAAAACCCATGCCCATAAATGAAATGGTGGCTTCTTTGGCGATTTTACCGGAATGATTAGGAGTTTTTTTAGACATTATTTGAACTAATTTTTTTCATTATAAATAGCAGAAAAAACTCTTTGACAATTATTTGAATCAATATATTTATTAAATCTTCTCATGACATTAAGTCTTTCCTTTTCATAAAGTTTTGGATTATGAATAAACTTTTCAATATAAACCAGTAATTCATCCCAATCTTTAACCTTTGGCCCGGGTGTTACATCATCATAGTTAAAGTAAAATTCCCTATCATTCATTATATATTTTTCTTTATCAAATGGAGCAAAAATGATTGGTCTTTTTGTAAGAAGAAAATCAAAGTGTACACTTGAAAAATCAGTAATCATCATGTCAAACATAGTTAAAATTGTATATATATCTTGAGCAATGTCGGCGTCGGTGATAAAATATATATGACTTAAGTTTTTGTAGTTGTGTTTTTTTAAATGAAAATAATGGAGCTTAATAAAGAGTTTGGTATTCAGAGATATCAAAGATTGATTTAACTTATTAAGATCTATATTAAGAAGTTCTGATATTTCACCCTTTCCTTCTTTTCTATGAGTAGGCATATAAATCACCGTAGTAGTATCAGTTCTTTTTAACGATTCAATCTCTGCTAAAATAGGAGCATTTTGATCCATATCAAAAAATGTATCATTCCTGGGATAACCAGTAAGTAAAATTTGTTTCTCATTTGCTCGAAAAGCACTTTTAAAAATTATTGATGCTTCCTCTGATCCTGATATAACTATTCCATTAAACCTTGTAGACCCAAGGAAAGGAAATAAAAAATAAAGAAATTTTTCTAAAAATAATTGATTTTTACGAGTAATAGTGTCATCGAATACAATCTTTTTAATGGGAGTATTTCCGTGCCACATCATAATAACATCTTTTCTATTAATTACATATCTATTCACATCCTTAATTCCGACAGTAATAAATATTTTTTCAGCTATCATTGAAATTAAGAATCCTTTTAAACTGTAAGTCCAATATACTTCATAGCCTTTTAAACGAATCAAATCAAATGCTTGTTGATTTCTGGTTAACCAAACCGGTCTAATTTCTGGTACATTTTTGTTGATATACTCAAATAAATATTTAGTATTATCTCCATATTTCTCTCCGTACCACGCTCCGAAAATCCATAATCTTTTCTTTTTAGGAATAAGACGTGAAAACCAGTACACAACAAACATTATAATAGAAACAATTGTAGTATTTATTATTCTCATTGTTTCCATTATATAAAAAAATGGGTAATCACTTATATCCCCATTTAATTAATTTATCCGAAATTGTTTCATTAAGTTCTATCAATTCTTGTTTTTTATAAAAATCTTTATAGTCCATTGGTTTCTTCAGGATACCCATTTGATTCGATGAAAATTTAAAGTCTAATTTAAAATGCTTGTAAATCTTCTCCATTTCTTCATACGGTTTTGATAAAAAATCCTCATAACGAATAAATTTATAGTCATTTTCCGGTAGTTGTTCTAACTGATTTTCCATGTCATTTAAAAGTCCCTCCCACTGTTTTCCACAGGAAAGATGAGGGGGTAATAATTCACTTTCTTCCCAATTAGATGGTTTTACGCCCCACCATTTTTGCGAACTCCCTTGGATATCAATACGAGCTGTAATTAATGATTTTGTCACTGATCTACCATCTCGAATAATCCCAATAAATTTTGCTGTCGGGAATAGTTGTTTTAAATCCAAAATTTGTATTGTGTTATGCACAGATTTATTTATCAAAAGTTTACTATCCATTAACAAACATTGTTTTCTTAAAACTTTATGTAAAAAGTAATAAACAGCAGAGGTGATACATTTTTCCTTTTGATAGTCTGTCCTATCAAATAAATAACGAGAATTATATTTTTCAATCCCTTCTAAACTTTCCTCACACCATGGCCAAAGTCTGTTCCCCTCCGCCAAAGCTGTAAAGCCTTTGACCTGTCCATACGTATGTGGTGATTGAATTTCTAGTTTTTTACCATATATTTTCAATCCAATCCAATTTAACAAAAATGCTCCATCCGGATATAAGTCTGCCAAACGAGTTATGTATGCTATTTTTNCATTTAGGTAATAACTAAACCAGCGATAAATGACTGTTGTGCCTGACCTTGGGGGACCTACTAAAAAAATAGGATTTATATTTACAGACCGTAGATCAAGAAATGGTTCGACGAAAACACTTTCAAAAGAACCTAAAAATGCATTGACCAGTCTTCTTTGTGTATGAGTTAACATGTATATTTGAATAAATTAATCTTTATGTAGTAATTCTATATTCTTACTTTCTCAACTACTTAAATTTATAAATCAATTTGGTATACAACTAAATGAATGATACACTTATTTTTCTACACCTACCCCGTACGGGCGGTACCACATTAAGAGATATACTATCGAAACAGTATTCTGATAAAGTGACATTTGAAAATAAAACTCTATTGGATACTGATCAAAATTTCAATGTGGAAAACAAATNCGAAAAAGGAAAACATAAGCTAATTAAAGGACATGTATATTTCGGAATTCATGAACATATTATTCAAAATTGCACATATTTTTCTATGATGAGGAATCCAATAGAACGAGTTACATCAGTATATAATTACATCAAAAATCGTCCCAAACACAAAGACTATGAGTATATAAAAAATAAAAGTATTACTCATTATATTGAAAGTAAACGCAATCTATTTATGGATAATGGACAAACACGATTACTTGCAGGTAGACATACTTCTTTGGAAGTGCCCTTTAGAAGAATAAATGAAGGACATCTTGAGCAAGCAAAAGAAAACATTAAAAACCATTTTATTTTAGTTGGACTAACTGAAAGATATGATGAAACCTTGTTATTACTGCAAAGAATGTTGCAGTGGAAAACCCCTACTTACTCAATAGCAAATGCTGCAAAAAGAGAAAAAAAAACAAAACAACATGCACCAAAATTCAGGGAGTTGATTGCAGAATATAATCAGTTGGATTTACAACTTTATCATTATGTTTCTGTTTTATTCGATAAACAAATTTCGAATAATCCAAAAGTTCTTGAAAAATTAGAAAAATTTGAATTAAAAAACAGATTTGCTGGGAAATTTCATGTTGGTTCTCGTATAAAGCGGAAAATTAGTAAATGGACTAAACATTAGTTCTTTCAAATACAATTTTTAAATGAATAATTCACCAATTTTAGTTACAGGGTCACATCGTTCAGGAACAACATGGGTCGGTAAAATGCTGGCCCTCACAGATGAAGTTCAATACGTATACGAATGTTTTCATCCCAATGGCATTCTACGAAAGAAAAGAATATTCGATATTTGGTTCAAATATCTTACAACCGAAACAGAACCATTTGCCAGTGAACTAAAACGGATCTTTAATTACAACTACACATTTTCGGAAGCCTACAGCCTCATGGATAAAGATGGAAAATTCAACCTCCGCAATACCCCGGTTAGAATAGAGTTCTATCAGGCCTGCAAACGAATTCAGCGTAAAGGCATTGCTCCCATCCCGCTGATGAAAGATCCTATTACAATATTATCTGTTCCGTGGCTGGTGAAACATTTCAGCATCAGACCTGTTATCCTCATCCGCCATCCAGCCGCTTTTGTCAGCAGCCTAGTGCGCCTAAACTGGCGATTTGACTTTTCCAATTTTCTGGAACAGGAACCATTGATGAAAGACCATTTACACACGTTCGCCGATGAAATGAAATCCGGGTATAAAGATAATCCCGTTAAAGAAGCTGCCTTGCTTTGGAATTGCCTGCATCATGTGATTTATTCTTATAAAAATTCACATAAGGAATGGATATTTAAACGGCATGAAGATCTATCTTCTGATCCGGTTAGAGAATTCAATGGATTGTATGATTCTCTAGGATTAACATTTTCAACAGAGATTGAACAAAAGATCACTGCTTTTACATCATCAGAAAATATAGGTGAGGTCACAAATCAAAAACAAATACATCAATTACAACGGGATAGCAGAGCCAATATCAAGAATTGGAAAAAAAGACTTTCAGCAGATCAGATAGCTGTTATTCGGGAAATGACCGCTGAAATAGCAGTTAATTTTTATTCTGACGAAGACTGGTGAAATTTTAACACAAGCAGCCGCAATAGATTTACCAGAATCAATACCGGACTTAATAACAAAATGGAAAGCCATTCAAACATATTGGCATGTTTCACATAG